>JAKPQL010000076.1 GCA_029547045.1 Deltaproteobacteria bacterium
CTTACGTTTCGGGCAAACTCGATCACTGCGAGCTGCATGCCCAGGCAGACCCCGAAATAGGGGATGCCGTTGGTCCTGGCATACTGAGCGGCCCTGATCTTGCCTTCGATGCCCCGGTCGCCGAACCCGCCCGGCACCAGGATGCCGTGGATGTTTTCGAAATGGCGGGAGATGTCGTCGTCGGCCATGAGTGCCTCGGAGTCCACATATACCCGGTCCACCCGGGTGCCGTTGGCGAGCCCCGCGTGTTCCAGGGCCTCGTTCAGGCTCTTGTAGGAGTCGGTGAGCCTCACGTACTTGCCCACCACCGCGATGTTCACCTCCTCGGTGCGGTTCCTGATCCGCTCCACGAGCTGTTCCCTCCTGCATCCGGGGTTCGCGGGTCCACATGTTGAGGTACTCCACGATGCGGTCGTCGAGCCCCTCGCGGTGAAATCCCAGAGGCACCTCGTAGATGCTCGCCACGTCCACGGCGTTGATCACCGCGTTCTTCTCCACGTTGCAGAACAGGGCGATCTTCTCCTTCAGCTCGACGTTCAGCAGCTTCTCGGAACGGCACAGCAGGATCTGGGGCTGGATGCCGATCTCCCGCAGCTTCATGACCGAGTGCTGGGTGGGTTTGGATTTGAGTTCGCCCGCAGCCGCGATGTAGGGCACCAGGGTGAGGTGGATGTAGATCACGTTACCCCTGCCCATGTCGAACCCGAACTGGCGGATGGCCTCCAGAAAGGGCAGGGACTCGATGTCACCCACGGTGCCACCGATCTCCACGATGGCGATGTCGTTTCCTGATGCGGCCTTCCTGATGCGGTCCTTGATCTCGTCGGTGATGTGGGGGATCACCTGCACGGTCTTTCCCAGATATTGCCCGTGTCGCTCCTTCTGGATCACCGAGTCGTAGATCTGGCCCGTGGTGAAGTTGTTCCGGGCCGTAAGCCGGCTGGTGGTGAAACGCTCGTAGTGCCCCAGGTCCAGGTCCGTCTCAGCGCCGTCATCGGTGACGAAGACCTCTCCGTGCTGAAACGGACTCATGGTGCCGGGATCCACGTTGATGTAGGGGTCGAGTTTGATGTTGCACACCTTGAGACCCCGCGCCTCCATGATGGCCCCGATGGACGCCGCGGCAAGGCCCTTGCCCAGGGACGACAGCACGCCTCCGGTGATGAAGATGTATTTAGTGGACTTGTTCGTGGCCATGTTCAGCACCTTCCTTCCATGTACGCTCGCCCTGTGATCTGCATAGCCCTAGTGGTTTCCCCTATAGCACTATCAGGGTTATACCCTCAATAGCAGCTGCGCTTGAGACCATCAAGGGTGTGTTTGCACCTGTCGTGGGGGGGTCTGCATGCTCCTTCCCCCTATCAGACATAATCCTGGAGCGCCTTGACAGAGATAGTGTTTCCCTGGAGTGCCCTGATGGCCTCGCTCATGGCCCTGGCCGCAGCAATGGTGGTGGCGTACGGTATATTGTACCGGATGGCGTTCTGGCGGAGCGTGTAGGCGTCCTGCGTCGGCCTCCTGCCGATGCTCGCGTTGATGACGAGCTGTATCTGTCCGTTCATGATGGCGTCCGCCACATTGGGTCTGCCTTCGCTCACCTTGAGCACGGTCTGCACGGTTACGCCCCGGTCGTTCAGGTATGCCGCCGTGCCGGTGGTTGACAGGATCGTGAATCCCAGGTCTGCGAAGGCGCTGGCCACGGGAACGATGCGTTCCTTGTAGAAGTCGTGGACGCTGATGAACACGTTGCCGGATGTTGGCAAGTCCCAGCCTGCTGCGAGCTGGGACTTGGCAAAAGCCAGCTCGAAGGTCGCATCGATGCCCATGACCTCGCCCGTAGACTTCATCTCCGGTCCCAGGGCGATGTTGATGTTCGGGAACCTCTTGAAGGGGAATACGGATTCCTTCACCGATACGTGTCTGGGCGTGCGTTTCCTGGTGAAACCCAGATCCTTCAGGCTGCGGCCCAGCATGACCTTGGTGGCGAGCCGGGCGAGCGGCACGCCTATGGCCTTGCTTACGAAGGGGACGGTGCGCGATGCCCGCGGGTTCACCTCAAGGATATAGACCTCGCTGTCCTTTATGGCGAACTGGATGTTCATGAGCCCCACCACGCCGAGTTCCCTGGCGATGGCCCTGGTCTGCTTCTCGAGGCGCTCGATGATGCCCTTCTTCAGGGTGGGGGGAGGCAATACGCACGCCGAGTCTCCCGAGTGGATGCCCGCCTCCTCGATGTGCTCCATGACACCACAGATCACACACTGTCTCCCGTCTGAGATGGAGTCCACATCCACCTCGACGGCGTCCTCCAGGAACTTGTCGATGAGGATCTGGTTCTCCGGGAACAGCTCCAGGACCTGGGCCATGAAGGACCTGAGTGTGTCCGTATCGTAGATGATCTCCATGGACCTTCCGCCCAGCACGTAGGAAGGCCTCACGAGTACCGGATAGCCGATGCGCCCCGCCACGGAAACGGCCTCTTCCACGGATGTCACCGTGGCGCTCTCGGGCTGCTTCAGCCCGAGCCTGTTCACGATCTCCAGGAAGAGCCTCCGGTCCTCGGCCCGGTCGATGGCGTCGGGCTGTGTTCCGAGGATGGGCACACCGGCCGCGGCGAGGCCTTTTGCCAGGTTGAGCGGCGTCTGACCCCCGAACTGGACGATGACGCCCAGCGGCTTTTCGCTCCGGACCACGTGGAGTACGTCCTCGAGGGTGAGCGGCTCGAAGAAGAGCTTGTCCGAGATGTCGTAGTCCGTGCTCACGGTCTCGGGGTTGGAGTTGATCATGATGCTTTCGATGCCGAGCTCCCGCAGGGCAAAGGACGCATGGACGCAGCAGTAGTCGAACTCGATGCCCTGGCCGATGCGGTTGGGCCCACCGCCCAGAATGACGACCTTGGGCCTGTCCGAAGGGCTCGCCTCATCCTCCTCTTCGTAGGTGGAGTAGTAGTACGGCGTGTACGCCTCGAACTCTGCGGCGCAGGTGTCCACGAGCTTGTACACGGGCTGGATGCCCTTGGCTGAGCGCATTGCGCGCACCGTGTGCTCGTCGGTGTTCCAGAGCATGCCCAGGTAGCGGTCGGAGAACCCCATCCTCTTGGCCTCGTGGAGGGTTTCCCCGTCAGGCCCCCTCTCGGCGATCGCCGCCTCTGCATCCACGATTTCCCTGATCTGGTGCACGAACCACGGGTCGATGCCGGACAGGCGCGTGATGTCGTCGATGGTGAAGCCGGAGCGGAGCGCAGCGGCGATCTGGAACAGACGCCTGCTGTTGGGATAGGTAAGCCCGGTGACAACCTGCTTCTTGTCCTCGGGGCTCAGGATCATTCTGGGACCGCCCAGGCCGTACTGGCCGATCTCCAGGGACCTGACAGCCTTGTTCAGGGCCTCCTTGAATGTCCTGCCGATGGCCATGGTCTCGCCCACGGACTTCATTGACGTGGTGAGGATGTCCTCGGTTTCCGGGAACTTCTCGAAGGTCCAGCGCGGGATCTTCACCACGCAGTAGTCGATGGCCGGCTCGAAGGAGGCGCAGGTTTCCCGAGTGATGTCGTTCCTTATCTCGTCCAGGGTGTAGCCCACGGCCAGCTTGGCCGCGATCTTGGCGATGGGAAACCCTGTGGCCTTGGAGGCGAGCGCCGACGAGCGGGACACCCTCGGGTTCATCTCGATGACCACCAGCTCGCCGTCAGCGGGATTCACGGCAAACTGGACATTGGACCCCCCGGTCTCCACCCCGATCTCCCGCATGATGGCGATGGCAGCATCCCGAAGACGCTGGTACTCGACGTCAGTCAGGGTCTGGGCCGGGGCAACGGTGATGGAGTCTCCCGTGTGCACGCCCATGGGGTCCATGTTCTCGATGGAGCAGATGATCACCACGTTGTCCGCCCGGTCCCGCATGACCTCCAGCTCGTACTCCTTCCAGCCGATGACCGACTCCTCGATCATGATCTCCCGGATCATGCTGGCGTCGAGCCCGTCTTTCGCGATGCGTTCCAGGTCCTCCGGGTTGTAGGCGATGCCGCCGCCGATGCCCCCGAGGGTGAATGACGGCCTGATGATCACGGGGAACCCGATGGCGGAAGCGATGCCCCGCACGTCCTCCATGCTCCGGGCAAAGCCGCTCTTCGGTACGCGGAGTCCGATGTGCTCCATGGCCTTCCGGAAGAGCTCACGGTCCTCGGCCTTGTGGATCACCTCCGGCCTTGCGCCGATCATCTCCACGCCGAAGCGCTCGAGCACCCCCCTGGCCGCGAGCTCCACGGACACGTTCAGCCCGGTCTGGCCCCCGAGGGTGGGAAGGACGGCATCGGGCCGCTCCCTATCGATGATCAGTTCGATGATTTCGGGGGTGATGGGCTCGATGTAGGTGCGGTCCGACATGCCGGGATCGGTCATGATGGTGGCCGGGTTCGAGTTGATGAGCACCACCTCGTACCCCTCCTCCCTGAGGGCCTTGCAGGCCTGCACGCCCGAGTAGTCGAACTCGCAGGCCTGCGAGATGACGATGGGGCCGCTGCCGATGATGAGGATCTTCCTGAGGTCCGTCCGTTTGGGCATGCTTTTCCTTCAGAACAGTCTTCCGTTTCTGTAGCCCTTCGAGACCCGCCGTGCGCACCTCACCGGGCAGCGCACGGAAGGCCTCGTATCCCTCTCCGGGGAAAGCTGTTCAGTTCAGCTCTTTGATCTTCATCCCTTTGGCGGTCAGGGCCTTCCTGTTGGCGAGCAGGTCCCTGGCGGCGATCCTGTCCAGCACGTAGATCATATCGCCTCCTCGCGCTGCGTATGTCTGGCTGTAGGAGATCGGGATGTCCGGCGTCGGGTCTCCGAGCAGCGAGAGGGCCACCGGCTCGACCTTGCGCTCGCCGTTGGCAAGGAGGATGACGGTCTTTGCCTTGTAGACGAGTTCCGCGCCCATGGACACGGCATAGTTGGGGGACTCCTTCTTCGTGGCGAAGTGGCCGTCCGCCACCGCGTTGGCCACGGTGTTGTCATCGAGCTTCACGAGCATGACGCTGCTCCCCTTGAAGGGGATGCCGGACTCGTGGAAGGCCACGTGTCCTCTGCCTCCCACGCCTATGATCTGGAGGTCGATGCCGCCCGCCTTTCTGATCTTTTTCGCATAGCCGTCCAGGATCTCCCTCTTCACCCATGCGAGGTAGGCGGACTTCGCGCTGTCGCTGATGGCGATGGACTTTCCTTTGTCCGTTCCCAGCGCAACCCAGTCCTTCGGGTTCGCCTTCAGCTCGGCAATGAGCCTTTTCTGCTCGACGAGCGAGCCGAAGGGCACGTTTGTCTCCATGAACTTGTCCCTGAGGAGGCTGAAAAACTCCTGGATCATGAAAAAGGCATAACTCTCGGGGTGCATGACCCGCTGCTGGACATTCTCTCCGGGCAGGCCCACGTACTCGTCCAGGTTGAAGCTCATGCAGGCCTTCGCGTCGAACTCACCCTTGTTGGCGGACTTTGCCAGGTGCTTGTAGAGCCCGGTGGGCGAATTGCCCGTCGCAAGACCGAGGACGGCCCGCCCCTTCTGCTTCAGCGTCTGCTGGATCTTCTTCTTGGCGATGTCCGCAGCCACCTCGCTCATTGCTGCGAAGTCCTTTGTGACGATGATCTGTATGCCCATGTCCGAAACCTCCCCTGTAGATGGAATGTGCTGCCGGATGGTGATGCCGCACCCGTGCTCAGCCGATTGTCTTCTTTACGAGTTCCGCCAGCTGAGTGCAATACTTCTCCGTCACGGCGTCCGTCGGGCCTTCCACCATGACTCGGCACATGTTCTGGGTCCCGGAGTAGCGGATCAGCACCCTTCCCTCCTCGCCAAGCTCCCTTTCCACCTGGGCGATGGCCTCCTTCAGCTCGGGCACCGTGCCGATGTCCGGTTTGCTCTTCACGTTCACGTTGATGAGCTTCTGCGGGAAGACGTCCATGAGCCTGGCAAGCTCGGACAGCGGCTTGCCTGTCTTCACCATGGCCGAAACCAGCTGCATGGCCGTGAGGATGCCGTCCCCCGTGGTGTGGTGGTTGAGGAAGATCATGTGCCCTGACTCTTCCCCGCCGATGACGCCGCCCATGCTGAGCATGTCCTCGAGCACGTAGCGGTCACCGACCTTGGATGCGTGGTGCTTGAATCCGTATTTCCTGCACGCCACCCGCAGCCCGAGGTTGCTCATCACCGTGCTCACGAGGAGGTCGTTCTTCAGCTTTCCCTCCTCCTTGAGGATCTTTGAGCAGATGAGGAGGATCTGGTCGCCGGTGATCTCGTTGCCCTTCTCGTCCACCGCGATGAGGCGGTCGCCGTCGCCGTCAAATGCGAGACCGATGGAGGCCCCGTTTTCCAGCACCTTCTTCTTCAGGTCGCCCGTGTGCTGCGACCCGCACTTCTCATTGATGTTCAGTCCGTTGGGCTTGTTGTGGATGACCTCCACATCCGCGCCGAGCTCTGTGAACGCCTCGGGCGCAACGCGGTAGGTCGCCCCGTTCGCCGTGTCCAGGACCATCTTCATCCCTTCCATGGAGAGTTCGCGGGGGAAGGTGTTCTTCAGGAAGACCACGTACCGTCCGTTCACGTCCTCCATGCGGAATGCCTGCCCCATGTCCTTCGAGGCGGGCAGGTAGTCTGCCAGCTTGCCCCCCAGCATGAGGTCCTCGATGGTGTTCTCCTGTTCGTCGGAGAGTTTGAACCCGTTTCCGCCGAAGATCTTGATCCCGTTGTCCTCGTAGGGGTTGTGGGAGGCCGAGATGACGATGCCCGCGTCGGCCCGCATGCTGTTGGCGATGAAGGCGATGCCGGGCGTGGGGAGTACGCCCACCAGGTAGGGGTTGCCGCCCATGGAGGTGATGCCCGCCTCCAGGGAGCTCTCGAGCATATAGCCAGAAATGCGCGTGTCCTTGCCGATGATGATGCGCGTGCGGTGGTTCTCCTTCCGGAGAAGGTACGTCACTGCCTGGCCGACCTTGAAGGCGATGTCCGCGGTCATGGGGTAGCGGTTCGCCTCGCCGCGTATCCCGTCAGTTCCGAAAAGCTTTCCCATTGCATCCTCCTCGTAATAGCCGGGTACAACCCGGAATTTTCTACTTCCTGAACAGCTCCAGGCCGGGCATGGCTGCCGATACCGCCCTGCAGCAGCTATCCACTACACCCTGGAGCCATTTCGTGCCCGTTGCAGAGACGTCCAAGCCCAACCCCTGTATGGTTTCTACGTAGGTGCCCGCTCCGCCCTGCCTCGCCTTTTCCAGTTCCCTGAGGAATGCATCTCTCCATGCGTTGCTCTCGGAGTCCAGGTAGTCATTCCCCTCGAATACCTCCTGTACTTTGCCCATGGCGCTTCCGAGCTCCCTCCTCTGGGCGGCTGCCTTCCCGGATACCGGAGGCTGTTCCGCAGAGGCCTGCCTGGCCATGGCCTCGAGCCTCTTGAGCCGCTCTGCCCTGCCCAGCGAGAGCTTGTCCAAGAGCCCCGCGTGGATGAGCTCCCCGAACTCGGTGCCTGCGAGGAACGGCCTGCGCACGTGGATGTACCACTCCTTCAGGGCAGCCAGGTTGGCGAGGTAGATGATGTTGTTCTCCACCACGCGGGCCAGGTTCGGGTAGAGTGCCCGCCGGTAGTCCTTCACGCTCCCGGAGGGAACCTTGCCCGGGATCAGCATGTTGTCGGAGGTGCAGTCCTCCCTCAGTACCGTTCCTGCCGCCACCACATTGCCGAAGCCCATGCGCACGGGACCCACGATGCCCCCCTGCCCCCCCAGGAAGATGGCCGGCTGGTTCAGCATGACCCCCCGGGGGACATCGCCGATGAGGGAGGCGGTGGTCTTGTCGCCGTCAGGGGTGAAGTTGAAGTGGATATAGGAGCTCCCCACCTCGCTGTGGTCCTTGCGGCTGGTGCCCCCTGCCATGAGGCAGTCGCAGAAGTTGATGAGGCTGCCCAGCGTCACGAAGGGGAAGAGGATGGTCTGCTTGAGGCCCACGCAGTGGGCGCCGCCCGCCTCCTCCTCCAGGATGGACCCTTCCCGTACATGGGCGCCGAACCCCATGTTCGCCTTGTCGAGGAACACAGACTTGCTGAAGTAGCCGCCCTTGAGCTCCACGTTACGACCGATCTGGCAGTTCTCGATGGTGACGGTCCCCTCACGGCCGAGCTGAGTGCCCGACGATATGAGCGTGTCCTTGCCGTAAATCCTGCAGCCGGGAAAGATCTTGACCTTGTGGCTGGAAATCCGGTCGACGTTCACCTCGTCTCCGATGTCCAGGGTCAGGGGATTGGGGATGTCCACCCCCTTTTCGATCAGGTGCATGATCTTCTCATGACAGCGTGGCTTCAGTTCCATGCGTTCCTCCCCTCAAGGGTTGTTCTTCATCCGCTACTCTTCTGTTCTCAATGATCAGCCTTCCCGATCTGCTCGAAAATCCTGTTCTTGATGACCTCCACGTCCTCGCCCAGCAGGAACTTCACCGTCAGGCCGTCGAGGTACTCGTCTTTCCAGGGGATGTTGTACTCGTTGATGAGGTTCGTGATGTCGTTGATCTTCACGCCCATGATCTCCTTCTTCTGTGCCGTGGTGAGCGTCTCGTCGAAGTCCACCTGGAGCAGGAGCAGGTGGGTGATGTCCCGCTTTGTGCCCTGGATGGGGATGATGATGATGGATGCATCGTCAAAGCGGCCCGTTCCCGCATACACCTTGCGTGTGCGGACAATGGTGTTCTTGGTGCCCTTCAGCGGTGCCTTCCGGTCATACCTGGACTGCATGCCGGAAGCGACGCCCTGGCGCTTCACGATGGAGAGGGTCGTCTGTGGAGTTGGCATGCCCACCTCGTCCAGGCCCTCCACCGCGTACAGGGTGTACCCCTTGACCCTCCCGACCGCGGTCTGCAGGTTCTTGAGCGTCAGCATGTCCTTGGCTCGCACGCTCTCCGGCGAGTACCCGAGTTCCGAGAACACGGCGAAGATGGGCCCCTTGGGCGCCTCGACCTTCCTGCTGGTGCCCACCGTTACGGTCTTGGCCTGGTGGCGGATTGCGTCCACCGGCCGCGAGAGCTCTTCGATGGCGCGCTTCATGGTGAGGTCCAGCATGTCTATGGGCGAAGACGATATTCTCCTGCCCTCGAACTCCATCCAGAAATCCTCCACAGGGAGCTTGCCCTTGGCATACTTGAGCAGGAGCCTGATGTCCGAGGACACGTCGTTGCTCAGGGAGGTAAGGGACCCGCTGTCCAGGCACTTCTTGTACTCAGCCTCGAAGGCGTCAACCACAAGGTGGAGCCCCTTGTCCGCTATGCTCTCGTAGACGGTATATTCCCGCTTCCGGTGTTCCCGCGCGATCTCTGCGAGGGTGGTACGGAACCCCTTCAGCGTTGCGGCCAGCGCGTCCAGGCTGCAGGCCGCGTAATAGCCCCAGATGTGCCCGGCCAGGGTGTTGAAGATGACTGAGAGCGGGAACGCGGCGCGGGGAACACGTATGACCGCGTCCGCAATGGTGTCGAACCGGTGCTCGCCCTCGTCGGTGATGACCACTACACTGGCCGCATGGGCCTTGAAGATGGCCACGTCCTTGACGATGTCCTCCACGACGATCTCCGGGCTCCCTGCGGCGCACACGAGGATGAGCGGTTCCGAGGACAGGTCGATGTGCTTCTTGTCCTCGATGATGTCCGACGAGATGGTCTTGTAACAGAGCTCGGAGAGCTTGATGCGGATCTCGTCGGACGCCACCTTGTTGATGCCGCTTCCCACCACGGCCCAGTACTGCTTCCTCCGGACCAGTTCCCACGCGGTCTTCCTGATGGCATCCCTGCCCTGGATCACCTCCCTCATGAGGCCGGGGGCATCCTCAAGGGTCATCAGGTCCCGGGCGATGGCCTCATCAGACATGGTCTTCATGGTCTGCGCGAAGAAGAGCGCGAGTACGTACCCAGCCACGATTTGCGCGTAGAACGCCTTGGTGGAGGCCACGGACATTTCGATGTCCCGCCCGTCGCTCGTGTAGAACACGCCGTCGACCTTGGTGGTGATGTCCGACTGCCTGCGGTTCACGATGGCGATGAGCCGCGCGCCCCTCTGCCTGGCCATGCTCACGGCGCGGTTCGTGTCCGTGGTGGTCCCGGACTGGGTGATGGCGATGACCAGGGTGTCCGACATGTCCTCCTCGAGCAGGAACCCGCTCAGGTCCGTGGCCTTCCGGGCCTGGACGTTGACGGTCGCGGGCCTGAGGTAGGCGGAGATGGCCTCGGCCACGGCGGAGGCGGCCACTGCGGCCGTGCCCTGCCCCACCACGTAGATGTTCCTGATCCTGCCCCCACCCATCGCCTCCCTGGTTGCGGGGTCCACGATGCCGTCGTCCAGGTTGAACACCGCCTTGCCGCCTGCTCCGATACGGTACTTGCCCCGCAGGGTCTTGCGGATGGAGTCGGGGGCGTCGAGGATTTCCTTGATGAGGAAGTGGGGATGGTCACCCCTGTCGATGTCGCGGGTGGTCATCTGGGCCAGGCCGATGTCCTTCCCGGTGAGGCACAGGGGATGCCCGTCGTAGGACATGGCCTCGATGCCGGCAAGCCCGGGGCCCCGGTCATGGTGCAGCACGAACAGCTGGCCCTGGGTTGCCGGGTCGTCCGGCACGCGAGGGGTCTCGCCGTCCATCTTGATGAACCTCTGGGTCTCTTCCACCAGACCGTATATCTCGGAGGCGAACATGTAGCCGTTCTCGAGGAGGCCCACGTAGATGGTCTGTCCGCTGCCCTTCTGGGCGAGGTATATCGTGCCCGGCTCCAGGTTGCTCTCCATGGCGATGGCATGGGAGCCCTCGAAGTCGCACACAGCCCTGCGGAAGGCCTCCTTCAGGTCATGGCCCTTGAGGAGGTATCGTTCGATCTGCAGGGGGATGACCTTGGTGTCGGTGGTCACGTCCGGGCTCACGTGCGTGCCTGCCGCCTCGATGTCGTTCCTGATCCGGTGGTGGTTGTCGATGTCCCCGTTGAGCACCGCGCTGATGGTCCACGCGCCCTGCCCGTAAAAGGGGTAGTCCCTGAGGGCCACGGGGATGCCTTGGTCCTCCCCGGGCCTTTGGTCCACGGTGTGGCTGTCCACCGGGTGGCAGTTGACCTCGTTGATGGCGCCCACAGAGGCCCAGCGTGTATGGGTGAGGTACGCCTCCGTGGCGCAGTCCAGACCCAGGGTGACCCTGAGGATGCTGTCCCGGCAGATGTACGCGCGCAGCTTGGCCGTGTTCTCGCCGAGCTCGCCGGTGATCTGGGCGGTCTTGTACGTAAAGGAGACACTGGATCCGCCCAGGCGTATGGATCCGTTCATCAGGTCACCGGGCCCGGACCGGGAGAGAAACTCTTCCAGGTGCCCTTCCTGGGCGAGCATCTGTCTCAGGCCTGCAGCGGCATCCTTTCCCCTGAGCTCCACCATGACCTGGAGTCCGGCAGAGTCGCGCCCCCGCACCTCGAGCCGGTCCAGGGCGTTGAGACAGGCATTGATCCTCAGGTACCGGCCGAACAGTGACGGATTCTCGAAGATCCCGGGCCCGGCCAGGTCCTGGATCTTGTCGAGATTCCCGATGATGTCAGTCCTCAGTGACCAGGACACGTCCTTCAGCGTGATGAGGCGGGCCGTCATGGCCTCCAGTTCCCCTGGCGGGATGCCCCCTGCCTCCCTCTCCAGGGCCTCGTCCTCACTGTCCACAAAGGTCTTGAGCCGCTGCGACACTTCCCTGAGACGGCCGAGGCCGCCGCCGGAGAGCAGGGCATGCTGAAGGTCCGAGTCCTGCTTGATCAGCGTGATCCCACGGTGAAGCTCCTCCAGGGATCCCGGGTCCAGGTATGCCTCTTTCCCGGTCCTGCCGGAGATCAGGGATGCCATGCCATGGCCGTACACGGCACCTGCGGCCCTCTCCAGGTCCTCAAGGATGGAACCGTGCGCTGCGGATGAGGCCCGTCTGATGCACACGAAGCCGGCAAGCCCGCAGCAGAGCAGGTGGTCCTGGATGGGGAGGAAAACGACGGCCGGCCCGCGAAGGGTCCTCGGGTCTTTCCCGACATACACCCTCCATCCCTGTTTCCTGCGCTCTCCGGCTGTAAACACCTTGAACATGGGGGCCCTCATCCGCCACCGGTCCCTGATGGCAGTGTGGAGACCGTCCACCCACCGCCTCAGATGTCCCTTCGACTGCCCTCTATAGCATCCGGAAGACATGACAGGCAATCCCCTATGCCCCATTCGGGGTATGTCTCTCCATCAGCTCCATGAACTCCCTGAAGAGATATCCGGCATCCCTGGGGCCCGGGGCGGCCTCGGGGTGGTACTGAACACTGAAGGCCTTCAGGTCCGGCGCCCTGAATCCCTCCAGGGTGCCGTCGTTCAGGTTGATGTGGGTCACCTGTGTGTCGCGGGGAAGCGTCTCCCTGAGCACCACGAACCCGTGGTTCTGAGAGGAGATCTCCACGCGGCCCGTGATCAGGTTCTTTACGGGCTGGTTTATCCCATGGTGGCCGAACTTGAGCTTGGCGGTCCTGGCGCCCAGTGCCTGGCCCAGGATCTGGTGTCCGAGGCAGATCCCGAAGACGGGCAGCCTGCCCAGGAGTTCCCTCACCGTGTCCACCAGGCAGGTGAGCGGCGCCGGGTCCCCGGGACCGTTGGAGAGCAGCAGGCCGTCCGGCTCAAAGGCCAGCACGTCGTGGGGTCCTGTCGCTGCGGGGACCACCACGACCTCGCACCCCTGGGCCTCGAGCATGCGGAGGATGTTGAGCTTGACACCGCAGTCCATGACCACCACCCGGGGTCTGTCCTTCTTCTCAGGCATTGCGTCAAGGGGCATCCTGGCGTTGCCCTTCCAGATGCAGGGCGCATCGCAGGTGACGCCCTGCACGATGTCCCTGCCGACGAGCCCCGGATAGGCCCGGACAGCATCCAGGAGGCCCCTGATGTCCCCAGTGTCCGTGGAGACGACACCCCGCATGGCGCCCATGGTGCGGATGCGCCGGGTGAGCGCCCTGGTGTCGACGCCCTCGATGCCGATGCGTCCGTTCTCCTGAAGGTACGCTGCCAGGCTCTTCCTGGACCGGTGGTTGCTTGGGAACGGCTGGTATTCACGTACCACGAGGCACTCCAGGTGGATGCCAGCCGACTCAACGTCCTCGTCGTTGATGCCGTAGTTCCCGATGAGGGGATACGTCATGACCAGGATCTGTTCCCTGTAGGAAGGGTCCGTGAGGCACTCCTGGTACCCGGTCATGCCCGTGTTGAACACGACCTCGCCGAAGCGGGAGCCCTCTCCGGCAAAGACCCGCCCCCGGTACACGGTGCCGTCTTCGAGCACCAGAACGGCGGGTCCTGTGGAGTTGCCAGTCAATCCCATAGCGCCTCGGAAGGTTTCGTATGCCCGTCAGGCAGCCCGGTCCATCGAGGGCCGGGCTGCCTGGTCTGCCATGATCTATAGTACGGCAAGGTAGGTGTCAATCTCGTACTTGCTGACATGGATGCGGAAGTTGTCCCACTCCTTCTTCTTGTTCTCGATGAACTTCTCGAAGATGTGGTCGCCCAGGGCCTCGCGGACCAGAGAACTCCTGGAGACCTCCTGGATGGCCTCGAAGAGGTTGCCGGGCAGCGAGGTGATGCCGGCCTCCTCCCGCGCGTGCTCGTCCATCTCGAAGATGTCCTGCTCCACGGGTTCAGCCAGGGGGTACTTCCTGGTGATGCCCTCGAGGCCGGCAGCGATCTGGACCGCAAAGGCCAGGTACGGGTTGCATGCAGGGTCCGGGGCCCTGAACTCGATGCGGGTGGCGTTGGCCTTGCCCGGCTTGTACATGGGCACGCGCACCATGGCAGAGCGGTTCCTGCGGGCCCAGGATATGTAGACCGGCGCCTCGTAGCCGGGCACGAGCCGCTTGTAGGAGTTCACCCACTGGTTCGTCACGGCCACGATCTCGCGGGCGTGCTTGAGGATGCCGGCGATGTAGCTCTTGCCGACCTTGGAGAGGTGGTACTTGTCCTTGGCGTCGAAGAACGCGTTCTCGTCCCCCTTGAAGAGCGACTGGTGCACGTGCATGCCGCTGCCGTTCCCCCCGAAGATGGGCTTGGGCATGAAGGTGGCGTAAACGCCCTTCTGGCGGGCGATCTCCTTCACCGCGGTGCGGTAGGTCATGACGATGTCCGCCATCCTGAGTGCCTCGGCGTACCTCAGATCGATCTCGTGCTGGGAAGGCGCCACCTCGTGGTGGCTGTACTCCACCCGGATGCCCATGTTCTGCAGGGCGAAGATGGTCTCGCGCCGGAGGTCCGTGCCAAGGTCTATGGGCAACCCGTCGAAGTAGCCGCCCCGGTCTATGATCTCCGGGCACGTGCTGTTGGCGAAGTAGAAGTACTCGAGCTCGGGTCCGAGGTATGCGGTGTAGCCCAGCTTGGCGGCCTTCCTGAGCACGCGCTTCAGGGCGTAGCGGGGGTCACCGTCGTACGGCGTGCCGTCCGGGTTTACAATGTCGCAGATCATGCGTGCCACCGGCTTCTCCGCGGGTCTCCAGGGGAGCATCTGGAAGGTGGTGAGGTCGGGTTTGGCGATCATGTCGCTCTCGTGGATGCGGGCGAACCCCTCGATGGAGGAACCGTCGAACCCCATTCCCTCCTCGATGCCTTCGTCGAGCTCGGAAGGGGTGATCTGGAAGCTCTTCAGCCTCCCGATGACATCCGTGAACCAGAACTGGATGAAGCTTATGTTGTACTCCTTCACCGCCTTCAGTACATCCGCTTTCGTCTTGCAGTTGAACATAGATCATCGTCCTCCGTAATGGTGTTGTGCGCCTACCTGCACGCGTAAGGCATCGCCCTATCCTATTGGAACGTTCTCCCTGAGCTCCCAGATCCCGCACGGGCACGCCCCGGCGCAGAAGCCGCACCCGATGCACCGATCCGCATCCACCACATATTCGAACCCGCCGCCCTCAAGCGTTTTCCTGGATATGGCACTGCCCGGGCAGAGCGTCTCGCACAGGCCGCAGTCCCTGCAGCCCCCGCACGAGGCGCACTGCACTGAGCAGGCATGGATGTCAGGCAGTTCCTTCACCGACGGGTCATAGTATTCGAGGTGGATGCGTGCCGTGTCGATGACCGAGAGCTGGTCATGGGTCTCCTGCTGACCTCTCAGTGCGGCATCTATTGCGGAAGCCACCTTCCTGCCCGCTCCTATGGCATCCGTGATGAGACCAGGACGGACGCTGTCACCGATGGCGAAGACCCGGGGGTCGGAGGTCCGATAGTCATCGCCCACCCTGATGAACCCGCCCTGCGTGTCGATGGAATCGGGGAGGAAGGAGAGGTCCGGCCTGTCCCCGATGGACGCCACTACCAGGTTCGCCGGGATCTCTGTCCCGTCGGACAGGACCACGCCCTTCTTGGTGATGGCCTCGGTCTTCACAGGCCAGACGAACCTGGCGCCCGCGGCTTCGGCGGCTGCCCTCTCCTTGCCGAAGGATGCGGGTTTCTGGATGTCGATGAGCGTGACTTCCTTGGCACCGAGGCGATATGCCTCTGTAGCCGCATCGCAGCCAACATTGCCCGCTCCGATGATCACGACGCGCTCACCCACGCCGATCCTGTTTCGTTTGGCGGACCGGAGGAAGTCGAGTGCCGGCATTGCCCTGTCATACCCCTTGACCCTGAGTTCCCGGGGATTCTGCGCCCCCACTGCAATGACGGTATACTCATACCGATCGCGAATGTCCATGAAAAGCTCTTCCGTGACGCCCCCCTCGTCGAGCTTCACCCAGGCAACCCTGTCACGCAGGCGCTTCAGCTCGTGCTCGAACACGTCCTTCGGGATCCGGCTGAAGGGGATGACGCTGCGGATCTTTCCGCCCAGATCCTCGGCCCTGTCATGGATGACCGGCTCGTGGCCCTTGAGCCACAACTGCCACGCTACGGAGAGTCCTGCGGGCCCTCCGCCGATGATGGCCACCTTCTTCCCCGTGGGCTGGAGCGGTTCCGGTTCAACGGCGTCGAGGCTCGCCCTGCCGAGAAGGGCCGTATCGACGGGAACCAGGTTCGCCTTTCCTCTGGTGCACCCTTCCATGCACAGGTTCGGGCACAGATGGCCGCACACCGTGGCAGGGAAAGGGGTGTATTCCAGCGACAGGTTCACCGCCTTGTCGAGCTCACCCTTGCGGATGAGCTCCCACCTCTTCTGCACCGGGATCCCGGTGGGACAGCTCGCCTGGCAGGGCGGGAGATACTTGTGGTTCTCCCACGAGGGCACGAACCTCCTCAGATCGCCCGTGGTGATGACCGGGATCTGTCCCCGATCGAGGTTGGTGAGGTCTCCGATGAGTCCGCCTGCGCCCAGTTCCCTGTCCCAGACCTCGGTATGGAACTGGCGCATGGTGGATCTTCGTATGGACAGCTTCTCCGATGGCGCGCGGGCCGTGATG
Organism: Deltaproteobacteria bacterium; assembly: GCA_029547045.1. Lineage (GTDB taxonomy): Bacteria > Desulfobacterota > Desulfomonilia > UBA1062 > UBA1062 > MWEI01. Next base: position 16,417 of record JAKPQL010000076.1, read on the forward strand.
AGCTGCCATGTGGACCGGTCATGGGTGAGCTCTTCAAAGATGTATTCCTTGCCCGCCACCTGGAGGAAGTCCTTGAGGCCTTTTCTCAGCCACTCCCACTCTTCGTCCGTGATGCGCACGATCTTCGCGTCCGCCTCACTGTAGGACTTCTGGTGACCGTGGAAGAAGATCTTCCCCCCCACCATGCCCACGCACGGCCGGGTACCCAGGATGCTGTTCCGCCGGTAGTGAGAGCCGTGACCGCACACCACGGCGACGCCGCCGGCCATGAACTCTGCGAACGAGTCCCCCACCCCACCCAGGACCCAGAGCTCGGGCGGCTCGAAGCGGGGGTTCTGCTTGGTCATGGTCATGCCCCGGGCACCGATGTCGCCGGCCACGTAGATCCTGCCCTGGGCCATGGCGTTGGCCACCCCGTTGGTGGCATCGCCGTGCACGATGATGGTGGCCCCTGCATTGAGCCAGCCCACGTCGTCGGAGGCGGACCCGTGCACCTCGATGGTGGTGCCGGGCGCACCCATGGAACCTATGCGCTGCCCTGGGAAGCCCCTGATTTCCACCTTGACGGGCTTCCCGTCAGTGTTCCACAGCCTGCCCCCGATGCCGTGCTGGCCGTGGGCCTGCACCTCGATTCGGTGGTACCCCTCGGCCACAGCCCGCTGGATGCGCTCCTCGAGGATGCGGGACTCGATGCGGCGGTCGTCCTCCATGCCGGCTATGAATATGCTGTCATGCTGTGCCATGGTTGTTCTCCGGCCTCCCTACACCACGTACCGAATGCCCAGGCGCTCCGCTGCGTTACGGTCGTCGATGCCTAAGGCATCCGCCATGCCTATGGGCAGCGACGTGGACCTGCCGAGCGGTGCAAGAATCTTCTTGAGCTCTGCATCGAAGCTCACAAACACGTCCACCAGCCTCTGGGCGACATCTTCCGGGTCGAGCCGCCGGTAGATCCGGGGGTCCTGGGAGGTGATGCCCTTGGGACAGAGCCCTATGTTGCAGATGTTGCAGCGGTCCGCCTCCGAACCAACGCAGCCCCCGCAGGCCTGCATGATGTACTTGCCCGCCTGGATCCCGCTGGCACCGAGCATGATGAGCGCCGCCGCGTTTGCGGCCAGGTTCCCGTTCTTGCCCACCCCTCCGCCGGCAAGGATCGGGATTTCGTTCTGCTTGCCTATCTTCACCAGGTTGAGATAGGCGTCGCGGATATTGCTGGCGATGGGATGGCCCATGTGGTTCATGGACACGTTGTAGGCCGCGCCCGTGCCGCCATCCTCCCCGTCGATGGCGAGGCCTGCGGCGTAGGGGTTCCGGGCCAGGTTGTTCAGCACGGCGAGCGTCGTGGTTGTGGCCGAAATCTTCGGGTACACAGGCACCCTGAAGCCCCAGGCCATGCACATGGACTGGATCATCTTGGCCACGGACTCCTCGATGGAGTACTTCGTCTGGTGCGTGGGCGGCGACGGCAGACTCACGCCCGTGGGCACGCCCCGGATGGCCGCGATGAGCTTGTTTACCTTGTACCACATGAGCAGACCGCCGTCCCCGGGCTTGGCCCCCTGTCCGTACTTGATCTCGATGGCGCAGGGGTCTTCCTTCATCTCGGGCAGGGCGTGGATGATCTCATCCCACCCGAAGTATCCGCTGGCGATCTGGAGAATGACGTACTTGAGGAACCGCGAACGCAGGAGCCTCGGCGGGCACCCTCCCTCGCCGGTGCACATGCGCACGGGCATGCCCAGTTCCTCGTTCAGGTAGGCTACGCCCATCTGGAGGCCTTCCCACATGTTCGGGGACAGTGCGCCGAAGGACATGCCTCCCACCATGAGGGGATAGATCTCCCGCACGGGCGGTATCCACAGGTTTTCCCGCTGGGCTCTGAGGGACTCCTCCGGCGAGAGGATCCTCCCCAGCAGGGTCCTCACCTCGAACTCGTGCCTGCCGGCGTCAAGGGCTGGGTCGGTGAGCATGGAGATTCGCACGAACTTGATCCTGTCCAGCACGCTCCCCGGGTCGTTGCGCCTGCCCCCCCTGCGCCTGGGCTCGCCGCCCTTGTTGACATGGAAGCGGAGCTTGTCGGCCTCGTCGCTGCGCAACGCCATGATGGCCCCGTTGGGGCATACCTGGGTGCACAGTCCGCACCCGATGCATGCCCGGGCCGGGTCCGTCACCTGGTCGATGCCGTGATAGACCTGGTAGAGGTTCGAGGGCTTCGTGGCGAGACCCACGGAGACCTCCATGGTGCGCTTGCGGTGAACGCCGAGTCCGATGGCCCTCACCGGGCAGGCTGCCGTGCACCTGCCGCACAGGGTGCACTTCTCCCTTTTCCACAGGACCCGCCAGGGCAGGTCCCTGGTGCTCAGTGTGGACGGATGCAGGTTTCCCACTGGTTCCATATCTGTACCTCTGTCCGCGCGGCATCAACGTATGCCACGTCGTACTTCATGGGCTGGTATTCCAGCTTTCTGTCTCGGTCCGGGATGGCCTCGTCCAGTCCGCACATCTCCGAGGAAAAGGCATACCTCCCCTTTTTACCTCCAATGACGCCAGGCCTGAGCTTCTTGGAATCCTGCACCATGAACAGGGTCTTGTCCGGCAGGCACCCGATCACGCAGTTTGGTCCGTCGACGGTGAGGAACCGGCACGCATGCTTCAGGTTCCGAAGATAGGATGCATCCGGGTGTCGCAGGAGTTCCTCGTCCTTGAGCGGGGTGATGATATGCTTGTATTCGGGCAGCCCCAGGCCCAGGGTGTTCTTCGTGTAGTGGAGGATGTGGGCAAAGACCTCGGAGTCCGACTGGTAACCCATGTACCCCGGGAAACCCCGGGACATGAGGTATTCCCTGTTGGGCACGAAAGCGGTGTTCTCCCCGTTGGTCATGGTGGCATATCCCTGGATGAAGAAGGGGTGGCAGGCATAGAGCGTGATGGCATAGTTCGTGTTCTGGCGGCCCTGGGCAAGGAGGACCCTGGCCCTGAGCCCGTTGTTGTCCAGACCGAGGTACTGGGCCACCTCCATGGGGTCTCCCACCTCCTTGATCATGATGGTGTCCGGCCAGAATGAGAAGACCACCATGGACTGGTCTTCCTCGCCGAGACGCCTCAACTCCACGCGGATGTTCATGAGCCGGTCCGCGATCTCAGCAGGGGAGAATCCCTCCCACTCGTACGGGTATTCGTAGACGCGGATGAGATAGGCGTCTCGTTTGGGCGTCCCCGCGGGCGGCTTCCCGCTGGGTCTGATGGAGAGCTTGAACTTGGTGAGCAGACCTATCTCCATCATGTAGCGGTCGAGCTTCTTGATTCCCTCCTGGGAGAAGATCCCGGACAGGATGGGAAAGTCCCTGAACTGCTCCAGCTCACCCCCAAGGTCCGTGAGCATGAGCCCTACCCCGGACCCGTCATGACCTTCCTTCATGGCGTTGAGCGCTCGGATGGCCACCATGGGGGAAAGGGCATCTTCACTGGTGATGGCAAAGAGACGGCACACGCATGTTCCTCCCTGGGCTTCTTGTCATGCTCCTTCAGTATAGCCATAACTATGCCAGGCTGGGCATGGCTGTATCTTTTCCACGATATTGTGCCGCTGATGTCTGCACAGGTGCTTCATTTCGTTGTTATCTATTTACAGTGTTGTTCATGGTTACAGGTACAGTTACTGCTACCATGCCATGCTGTCTGATGCATTCTTGTGCAGCAGGCCTGTCTTGATACATAATTGTTGACATTCTGGACCCTCATCCAGAAAGCCATTCACTGTATGGGGTGGGGATGGTATGTTTCGGTGTGCTAGGCCTTCTTGGCCTTGAAGCGCCTCGTGTCGATGCCGTACTTCTCCACCTTGTACTGGATTATGCGCTTGGTGGTGCCCAGGAGTCGCGCTGCCTGGCTCTGGTTCCCCTTGGCGTCCTTCATGGCGTCGATGATGAGGGAGCGCTCGTAGGTGTTCACCAGGCTTTCGAGCTTGCCGTGCTGCTTCTTCTCCTGGCCGGAGGTCTTCATCTGGAGAGACGGCGGGAGGTGGATCCCGTCGATGGTGTCGCCGCCTGCGATGAGTACTGCACGTTCGATGCAGTTCTCCAGTTCCCGGACATTGCCGGGCCAGTGGTAGGCGAGCAGCATGTCGATGGCGGGCGTGGAGATGCGCTTGACGGTCTTCTTGAACTGCCTGGCATACTTGTCCACGAAATAGTCTGCCAGCAGCATGATGTCCCCTCCCCGCTCCCGGAGCGGCGGCATGTAGATGGGGAACACGTTGAGCCGGTAGTAGAGGTCCGACCTGAAGGTGCCCGATGCCACGTCCTGATCGAGGTCGCGGTTGGTGGCCGTGATGATCCTCACGTTCACCTTGATCATGGCGTTGGAGCCGAGCGGCTGGATCTGGCGCTCCTGGATCACGCGCAGGAGCTTCGCCTGGGCCATGGCGGAGAGCTCCCCCACCTCGTCGAGGAAGATGCTGCCGCCGTTCGCCTCCTCGAAGCGGCCACGCCTCTTCTGGCTGGCCCCGGTGAAGGCGCCCCGCTCGTGTCCGAACAGCTCGCTCTCGATGAGGGTGTCCGGCATGGCGGCGCAGTTCACCTCGATGAAGGGCCCTCCTGCGCGCGGGCTGTTCTTGTGGATGGCCCTGGCCACGAGCTCCTTGCCCGTTCCGGTCTCGCCGTGGATGAGCACCGTGGTGTTGGAGTCGGCCACCTGGGAGACGAGCCCGAACACCTCCTTCATGCTCTTGGAATTTCCGATGATCTCCTCTGAGGGACGCTGGCTCTTGCCGATGATGTTCTTGAGGCGCCGGTTCTCCTCCTCGATGGCGCGGGTGTGGACGGCCTTGGCGATGAGGTCCGCCACCGCGCCGAGGAGCTGCAGCTCGTACTCCTGGCTGTTCACCTCATGTGCCACCTTGTCGGCGGAGAGCACGCCCACCACCCTGTCGTCGTACATGATGGGCACGCAGAGAAAGGCAAGCTCGCACTGGTTCAGGTTCTTCCTCGCCCCGGTGCGGTCGAGAAACTGCTTGTCCTTGCCAAGGTTGGTGATGACCATGGGCTTTCCCGTCTGCGCCACCTGGCCGGTAATGCCCTCCCCGGGCATGTAGGTGATCTCCATTCCATCGATGTCGATCCCGTGCGCCACGTCGAGGATGGCAACGCCGGAGTCCCTGTCCAGGATGGAGATCATGCCGCGGTTCATGCCCGTGCCGGTGCTGAGCTCGTCGAGGACCCGCTCCAGCTGCACACGGAGATCCAGCGGTGTGGCCAGTATCATTGCCAGGTCGTGGAGCACCTTGAGATCGTCATAACTGAACGGCACCATGCATGTTCTCCTTTCTTCCTACAGCCATATTCCCTGCTATATAGGACAGGATCGGCACTTGTCCACATTATTATTCAGTTTTGTGCCGTATTTTTATAATATGCACGATATTGTACCTTCTGAAACCTCTTGAGATATACAATCATTCTTAATTTCCAGATGTTATGAACTCAATGAGCAGTGGCATTCACATTGCTTTCAAGGTGCCCAGACATCCCAAAGGAGGAACGTATGATCAGTTCAGGAGATACAGCGTGGATGCTGGTGGCGACCGCCCTTGTCATGCTCATGACGCCGGGGCTCGCCCTGTTCTACGGCGGCATGGTGCGTTCGAAGAACGTGCTGGGCACCATGATGCACAGCTTCATGTGCCTCGGTCTCGTTTCCGTGCTCTGGGTGCTCTTCGGATACAGTATGGCCTTCGGTCCGGATCTTGGGGGGGTCATCGGCACCCTCGACTGGGCGGGACTGTCCGGGGTCGGCATGGATCCTGGTCCGTATTCCGACAAGATCCCCCACCTTGTCTTCTGCGCCTTCCAGCTCATGTTCGCCATCATCACCCCGGCGCTCATCACGGGGGCCTTTGCAGAACGCATGAAGTTCAGCGCCTTTGTCCTCTTCACCATCCTCTGGACCACGCTGGTGTACTTCCCGGTATGCCACTGGGTCTGGGGCGGGGGATGGCTGGGAAAGATGGGGGCCCTCGACTTTGCAGGCGGAACGGTCATCCACATCAACTCCGGCGTTGCTGCCCTGGCCGCGGCGATCATCATGGGCAGGCGCAGGGGGTACCGCCAGGAACCCTTCTATCCCAACAACATCACCCTCACCATGCTGGGTGCGGGACTGCTCTGGTTCGGATGGTTCGGGTTCAACGCCGGGAGCGCGGTGGCAGCCAACGGTGTTGCGGGACTCGCCTTCTTCACCACCCATGTGGCAACCGCATCGGCGGCGCTGTCGTGGATCATCTTCGAGTATATCATCCGGAAGAAACCCACGAGCCTCGGTTTCGCATCGGGCGCCGTGGCAGGGCTGGTGGCCATAACCCCGGGAGCGGGGTTCGTCACGCCGCTTCCCGCCATGATCATCGGGTTCGTAGCAGGCATGCTCTGCTACTTCGCCATCCTTGCCAAGGAGAGACTCGGGTATGACGACTCCCTCGACGTGGTGGGCGTGCACGGCGTCGGCGGCCTCTGGGGAGCCCTGGCCACGGGTCTTTTCGCATCGGTCGGCGGAACGGGCCTGTTCTACGGGAACCCCCACCAGTTCCTTGTGCAGCTCATCGGGGCCCTGGCCGCCATCGTCTTTTCCCTTGTCATGACCTCGGTCATTCTCTTCGCCATCAAGAAAATCGTCGGCCTGAGGGTGGAAGAGGAGGACGAGGTGCAGGGGCTCGACCAGAGCGTGCACGGCGAAACGGGCTACTATCTGACATAGGTGCAGAAGTGACCACGGAAAGAGCGTACCCACACGAATACAGGAGAGGATAATCCATGAAAAAGATAGAAGCGATCATCAAGCCGTTCAGGCTCGACGATGTGAAGAACGAGCTCCAGTCCATCGGGATCAGCGGCATGACCATCACCGAGGTCAAGGGGCATGGGAGACAGAAGGGTCACAAGGAGATCTACCGCGGCGCCGAATACAACGTGGATCTCATACCGAAGATCAAGCTGGAGCTCGTTATCCCCGACTCCATGACGGACAGCGTGGTGCAGAGCATCGTGAAGGCCGCACGCACGGGAAAGATCGGAGACGGGAAGATCTTCATCATGCCTGTGGACGACATCGTCCGCATCCGCACAGGGGAAACCGGCGACGTGGCTATCTAGCACGAACCGCGACTGCTCATGCCGGGTACGGGCTCGTCTCAGAGGGTCCCCGGGCCCGTACCCGGCCATGGTCATAGTTCGCTGCCATAGAGCGTATGGACGGAAGATTACTCACCCGGCGACTCACCGAGAAAACCGATTCCCTGGTGAAGGATCTCACCATGGGTCTTTCCCATCATGGCAACCCTCCATGGTGCATGGTCGCCGTGGGAGGGTACGGCCGGATGGAGCTCTGCCCCTACTCCGACATAGACCTCCTGCTCCTGGTCGATGGAAAGGCCCGGCAGGAAGACATCGAGGCAACCCTGCAGAAACTCCTGTACCCCCTCTGGGACCGGGGGTTCACGGTGGGATACAGCGTGCGCACCGTGAAACAGTCCCTCAGGGACACCAGAAACGACTTCTTCTTCAGAACCTCCCTCCTCGATGCACGGTATCTGTGCGGGAAACGGGAGCTCTTCGATGAGCTGATGCGGGCCTGTGAGGGGAACAGGGCGCTCAGGGACACGAGGAGGTTCTTCCTCGACCTCGAGGCACACATCGAAAAGCGACACCTGCGCTTCGGCGACGCATCGTACACCCTGGAGCCGGACATCAAGGAAGGAATGGGCAGTCTCAGGGACTACCACTGCCTCCTGTGGGTTACGAGGGTCGCTTCCCTTGACCGGGGGGTCCAGGTACTGTATCTCGCACGGGTGGACCACGACGAGTTGGAGGATGCAGCAGCGAACCTCCTGTACATCCGGTATGCCCTCCATGAACTCGCCGGGAGAAAGGTCGACCGTCTTTCCTTCGAATACCAGCAATCCCTTGCAGAACGGCTGGGATTCAAGGGCAACGGAAACGAGACAGCCTCAGAGCTGCTCATGCGGAGCTTCCACTGCTCCGCCCTTGCCATCAAGTCCATCACCGGTTCGTTCCGCGCCCAGCTCGGGGTGGAGTACAAGACTCGCTGGAGGACAAAGCCACGTCCCATGGGGAAAGACTTCCTCGTGTCTGCGAACCTCATCTCGTTTTCCCATCCGGATGAGGTCACCCGCAGGCCCGGCCTCGTCATGGACGCCTTCGGACTCGTGGCAGACCACGGGTTGTCCCTGTCATACCATGCACGGAATATCGTCAGGAGATCCCTCGAAACCCTCGAGCCCCTGCGCCAGGATAATGGTGCAAAGCAGAAATTCATCAGGATACTCAGGGGCAGGCAGTGTCTGGCTGCGCTCACCACCATGCTTGAGACTGGGATTCTCGAGCGGTTTCTGCCCGAGTTCGCACCACTGAAAGGCAGGACACAGGTCGATGTGTACCACACCTTCACCGCGGACCTGCACAGCATCCGCACGGTCCATGAGTTGAGGATCCTGGAAGAAGAGGAGTCCGACGTATTCGGCCTCATCGAGGACAAGGATACCCTGTACCTCGCCGCCCTCCTCCACGACATCGGCAAGGGTTATGGCAGACCCCACGCCGTCATCGGAGCTTCCATGGTGCACGACATCGCCGGGTGGCTGGGTTTTCCCGGAAAGTCGGCGGATCTCGCCGCGTTCCTGGTGCACCACCACCTCCTTCTGCCCGACATCGCCTACCGGAGGGACCTGTCCGAGGAGAAGGTCTCCCTGGAGTGTGCCCGCATTGCCAGGGACAGACAGACGTTAGCCATGCTCTACCTTCTCAGCATCGCCGATTCGAGGGCCACCGGCCCACGGGCATGGGACGACTGGAAGGCAAGTCTCCTGCAGGAGCTCTTCCAGAAAGCCATGAACAGCCTCCAGCGCGGCGTGCTCCGTGACCCCCAGACCATGATCGTCCTGAATGCACGCTGGAGCGAGCTCATTGGAGACATACCTTCGGAGTCCCGCACGTACGGGGGCGGAAGGCTCTGGGTCCTTCCCCAGGCATACGTCATCCACACGGAGGCCGACCACATCAGGCGCCACCTCTCCCTGAGCTCGTCACTCAAGAGCCGGGACGACATCGCCCTGGACATCATGAACAATGGAGGCCATACGAAGGTCACCATGATAACAAGAGACCGGCCAGGTCTCTTTGCCCTGCTCACCGGAATCCTCACGGTCAACCACCTCGATATCCTGTCGTCACAGGTATTCACCTGGCTCGACGGGGTTGCCGTGGACACCTTTCATGTCCTCAGGCCGTGGGAGGATTTTTCAGGATGGGAAAAGATCAGAAGCCAGTTCAAAGCCGCGTGTTCGGGCGCCATGGACCTTGGAGCAGTGGTCGCAGAAACAAGGCCATTGAGGACAGGTCCCGCCATACGGTCGACATCGCGGCCCTCGGTGTCCCTGGACAATGTCTTTTCAGACTTCTTCACCCTCATCGAGGTGCATGCGCCAAGAAGCTCAGGACTCCTCTATCGCATCGCCCGGTGCATTTCCACCCTGAAGCTGGATATCCACAGGGCCTTCCTTTCGCACACCGGCGACCCGTGCACGGATGTGTTCTACGTGGTGGACGAGTTCGGTGAAAAGATCGTGGAACCGGCTCGGATGCATACGGTGGAGAATGAGCTCATCAGGGCGATCGGGCAGTCCTGATCGTCAGGGCGGTGCGCATGTCCCCCCTGAATACTCTCCCATAAAAATGTGAAGGCAGCGATTTCCATCGCCGCCTTCACGGAGGAGGGTGTTGAATCGAGGGGGTTCTTCAACTGATGAACAGCATCTCCCAGTATTTGGGCATGGGCCACAGCTCGTTGTCCACGTAGTGCTCCAGCGTGTCCACCGTTTCCCTGACCGCGAGCATGGTCCCTTTGATCTCGTCGCAGAAGAAGGCGGCCTTCTGTTCCTCTGATTCTATGGACTTGGACTTTGCGAGCCTTTCCGTGAGCTCGCCGGTGAGCTTCTGCGCCTCGCCGATGAGGGAGCTCACCGTCTTCAGCAGGTCCTTCTGGTGTTTCAGGGCCTTGGTGTCGCCGAGGACATCGACAGCAGACCTGATGGAGGAACCCAGTGCTCCCTGATACTGCACTGCGGCCGGTATGACCTGGTTCTGCACCATGTTGGCAAGGGTCGCAGCCTCGATGTCGATCTCCTTGACGTACCGCTCCAGGCGGATATGGTAGCGCGACTTCAGCTCCGTGGCGGTGAGCACGCCGTACTTCTCGAAGAGCTTGAGTGCCTTTTCGGCCTTCAGGTCCTTCAGTGCCTCTGCGCTGGTCTTCTTGTTGGGCAACCCCCGCCTGGCCGCCTCCTTCTCCCATTCCCGGGTGTAGTTGTCTCCCATGAACAGGATGGCCTTGTTGGCCTTCACCTCTTCCCTGATCACATCCAGGGCGGCCTGGTTCACGTTTCCTCCCCTGGACTTGATCTTCGCCGCGATGAGGTCGATGCTCTCGGCCACGATGGTGTTGAGGACGGTGGCCGGGAAGGAGATGGACTGGGAGGATCCCACGGCCCGGAACTCGAACTTGTTGCCCGTGAAGGCGAAGGGCGAGGTCCTGTTGCGGTCGGTGCTGTCCTTGCTGAGCACAGGGAGCTTTGACACGCCGAGGTCGATGATGGCTTCGTCGGTCGCCTTGGTGATCTTCCCCTTCTCGATGTCGTCCAGGATCCGGGTGAGCTGTTCCCCCAGAAAGATCGAGATGATGGCAGGAGGTGCCTCGTTGGCCCCGAGCCGGTGGTCGTTGCCCGCTGATGCCACGGATGCCCTGAGCAGGTCCGCGTGCAGGTGTACGGCCTTGATGGTGGCCATGAGGAACACCAGGAACTGGATGTTGTCGTGGGGGGTCCTGCCCGGGTTGAGCATGTTGTTGCCTTTGTCGTCCGAGAGCGACCAGTTCAGGTGCTTGCCCGAGCCGTTGATGCCCGCAAAGGGCTTCTCGTGGAGCAGCAGCCTGAGCTTGTGCAGCGGCGCGATGCGCTTCATGGTTTCCATGACGAGCTGGTTGTGGTCGGCGGCCAGGTTGGCCTCCTCGAAGATGGGGGCTATCTCGAACTGGCTTGGCGCCACCTCGTTGTGCCTGGTCTTTGCCGGAATGCCGAGCTTGTAGAGCTCTTCCTCGACGTCGTGCATGAAGGACAGGATCCTCTCCTTGATGCTGCCGAAGTACTGGTCCTCCAGCTGCTGGCCTTTGGGCGGTGTGGCGCCGAGAAGGCTTCTGCCGGACATGACAAGGTCCTGCCTCCGGTAGTAGTAGTCCTGGTCGATGAGGAAGTACTCCTGTTCCGGTCCTAGTGTCGCAAAGACCTTCTTCGCCTCGTTGTTGCCAAGCAGGCGCAGCAGGCCCAGCGCGCTCCTGTTGATGGCCTCGATGGAACGCAGCAGCGGGGTCTTCTTGTCCAGTGCCTCGCCGGTGTACGATATGAATATGGTCGGGATGCACAATGTCGTCCCGAGGCCGCTCTTGATGATGAAGGCCGGACTGGTGGGGTCCCATGCCGTGTAGCCCCTGGCCTCGAAGGTGGACCTGAGACCGCCGCTGGGGAAGCTGGACGCATCGGGCTCGCCCTGGATGAGCTGCTTGCCGGAGAAGCGCTCGATGATGTCGCCCTCGTCGGTGAACTCGATGAACGAGTCGTGCTTTTCCGCCGTGGCACCGGTCATGGGCTGGAACCAGTGGCAGTAGTGTGTGGCGCCCTTCTCGATGGCCCATTCCTTGATGGCGTGGGCGACGGCGTTGGCGGTGTCCAGGTCAAGCTTCCGCCCTTCGTGGATGATCTCTATGACGCGCCTGTACACATCCTTGGGGAGCCTTTCCATCATGACCTTGACGCCGAAGGTGTCTTCTCCGAAGTACCTCGACACCTGTACATCCTTCTCCTTCTCGACGGCATAGCTCCTCTCGTATGCAGCGACTGTGTTGCCGACCTTCATGCGTTCCTCCGTATGCTGGTATGGTTGTGCCCCATGGGTGCCGGATCCCACCCGTGGCTGACTCACCCGTAACCCTCTTAGGTCAGTCAGCATGTCTGTTCAATACAAAATCATGGAAACGGGTGCGGGGCATCCTTTCGTCTCCTTGTGCCCCCCTACAGCAAGGACGGTGCCAGGGACCGGCAAGGACAGTTATGCGATATCATTAAATAATTGCCGCACCGCACCCTTTGACCTGTAACAATAGCGGGTCATTCCTGTCAGGTTGGGTCATTTTTGTTTCAAAAGCCTGCCACATAGAGACCCTGCGGGGAAGCACAGGGGAGACGGTGTGCATACCGTGCATTCATCCATGCCCATTTCTACAGATTCATCTTGAAGTACGGGAGTCATTTCTTTTAAGTAGTGTGCATGAAAAGAGCATTCAGCCCATTCAGCACCGGCATTTCCGGCCTCGATGAGACCCTGAGCGGCCTCAGGCCTGGAGATAATGTCGTATTCCAGGTGGACAGCATCGAGGACTATGCGGCCTTCGTGCACCCCTTCTGCATCCGGGCGAACAAGGAGAAGCGGGTACTCGTCTACTTCCGCTTCGCCAGGCACGAGCCGCTTCTGCCCGAAGGCGTCGAGGCCCAGGTCTTTCACCTGCACCCTGAGCAGGGGTTCTCCAACTTCGTGTCCGACATCTTCGATGTCATCGAACAGGTCGGCCTGGAGGCCTACTACGTCTTCGACTGCCTCTCCGAGCTGGCCGTGGACTGGTACTCCGACCGCATGCTGGGCAACTTCTTCATGCTCACCTGCCCCTACCTCTACATCTACGAGACCATCGCCTACTTTGCCCTTTTGAGGAACCGCAACACCGCCCAGGCCGTGGACGCGATTCACACCACCGCACAGGTGGTGATGGATGTCTACCGCAACCGGGACACCCTGTACCTGCAGCCCCTGAAGGTCTACAAGCGCAACTCGGAGACCATGTATATGCTGCACGCCTGGGAGGGTGACCGCTTCGTGCCGGTGAGGAAGAGCGTGGTGAATGCCGAGATCCTCTCCAGCTCGCCCCAGCGCTGGCTCGACTTCACCTTCCAGCGCGACGTGTGGTCGCGCATGTTCATGCTGGCCCAGGACCTCCTGCACAGGGCCCGCCGGGGCAAGCCCAGGCCGCGGGCGGAGAAATACGTGCTGCGGCGCCTGCTGCGCATGATGGTCACCCGCGACGAGCGCCTCCTTGAGCTGGCGGAGAGGTGTCTCGAGCTTTCCGACCTCATCGAGATCGGCAAGCGCATGATCGGCACGGGCATGATCGGCGGCAAATCCGCCGGCATGGTGATCTCCAGGGCCGTCCTGAGCAAGGCCTCTCCACACTGGAAGGATATCCTGGAATCCCATGACTCGTTCTACGTGGGCTCCCACGTCTTCTACACCTATCTCATCCGGAACGGCTGCTGGGCAGCCTACCGCGAGACGAGGAAGCCCGGCATGAACGGCGACAGCCTGCGCGAGGCACGCCACCGCATGCTGAACGGCACCTTCCCGGATGACATCCTGGAGCAGTTCAAGGAGATGCTCAACTATTTCGGCCAGACGCCCATCATCGTGCGCTCCTCCAGCCTGCTCGAGGACGCCTACGGCAACGCCTTCTCCGGCAAGTACAACAGCTACTTCCTGGCCAACCAGGGCACGCCCGAGGAACGACTGGAGGTCTTCGTCGAGGCGGTACGCAAGGTGTACACGAGCACCATGAACAAGGACGCCCTCATGTACCGCGAGCATTGGAACCTGCTGGACAAGGAAGAGCAGATGGCACTGCTGGTGCAGCGAGTCTCCGGAGAGGACTTCGGCACCTTCTACTATCCCCATGTGGCTGGCGTGGGGTTTTCCTTCAACCCCTTTGCGTGGAGCGCGGATATCGATCCCAAGAGCGGCTTCCTCCGCATGGTCTTCGGACTGGGCACCCGCGCCGTTGACCGCACCGATGACGACTACACCCGCATCATCGCGCTGAACGCGCCGCAGAAACGGCCCGAGTCTTCGTACTCGGAGATGCGCAGGCACACCCAGCGCCGCATCGACGTGCTGGACCTGAAGCAGAACCAGCACATCGCGCAGCCCTTCGAGGACGTGGTGTTGAATTCGGACGGGTTGCCCATCGACCTTTTCGCCTCGCAGGACACCGAGGCACGGCAGCGGGCCGCTGAAATGGGACACGAGGACGCCTTCACCTACTACCTGTCCTTTGATGAACTGCTGGGCAGGACCACCTTCGTGAGCACCATGCGGTCCATGCTGGAAACCCTGGACAGGGCCTACGAATACCCGGTGGACATCGAATTCACCGCCAACTTCATCGACGGGAGCAATTACCGCATCAACCTCCTCCAGTGCCGCCCCTTCCAGGTCAAGAGTCCCACCGGAAAGGCCGAGGTGCCCGAGGGCATCGCAGAGGAGCACGTGGTGCTCTACACCGAGAGCACGGTGGTGGGCAACAGCCGCGTGCTTCCCGTGGACCGCATCATCTACGTGGTGCCCGAGGCCTACAAGGACCTCAGCCAGCAGGAGCGCTACACCCTTGCGCGCATGGTGGGCAGGATCGCCCATGCGGGCGATCCGCGCAAGCCCATGTCCATCATGATCATCGGTCCGGGACGATGGGGCACCACCACTCCCTCCCTGGGGGTGCCGGTGAGCTTTGCGGACATCAACACGGTGTCGGTCCTGTGCGAGCTCGGCGTCATGCACGAGGGACTGGTGCCCGAGGTGTCCCTGGGAACCCACTTCTTCAACGACCTGGTGGAGATGGACATGCTCTACCTCGCCGTGCACCCGGAACGGGACCGCCATGTGTACAACCGGGCCTTTCTGAACAGCGCCCCCAACCGGCTGTCCGAGGTGGTGCCACAGGCCGCGTCCTGGGAACATGCCATCCGCGTCATCGATTCCGGCGTGAACGAGAAGGGACTCAGGGTCTTCCTCAATGCGGACGCCATCCAGCAGAGGGCCATGTGCTACCTGGCCGAGGAAGAGAAGTGATTCGCCTCACCATTGCGTGATGCCACGGGGGAGGTCAGCCAGCATGCAGGCCATGAATCCCGACAGGATCGCCATCATCGGGCCCGGGCGGCTGGGGACCGCCTTTGCCTACAAGTGGGGGCGTGACGGCAGGCAGATCACCATCTACTACCACGACGAGGCCCTGTGCCATGCC
Source organism: Deltaproteobacteria bacterium (assembly GCA_029547045.1). Taxonomy (GTDB): domain Bacteria; phylum Desulfobacterota; class Desulfomonilia; order UBA1062; family UBA1062; genus MWEI01. Next base: position 31,597 of record JAKPQL010000076.1, read on the forward strand.
ATCAACACCACCCGCCTGAACCCGAAGCACCTCACCGAAGACCTGGGAAGGATCTTCGGCGGCATGGACAAAGTGCCGAGGCTTTCCCCTCGGGTGCGGGCGACCAACGATCTGGACGAGATCGTCTCCGAACATGACTTCATCATGCTCGCCATCAACATGAAGGGGCTTCCGGACTTCCTGGGCCACCTGAAGCCCCGCATCGCGAGGAAGAAACGCAGGACCTGTATCATCTCCCCCATCAAGAGCCTCGCCTCGGCGGGGCGGAAGAACGAGCTCATCACGCCGTCGCAGATGATCAACTCCCACTTCTTCGACCTCCAGCGATGCTACGACATCGTCTGCATCGGCGGGCCCTTCTTCGACGTGGACCTTGCTGCGGGCCACCCGGTCTGCGTCGCCGTGGCCGGAAACGCTCAGGTCGCAGCAACGGTGAGGCGGGAGTTCTTCGCGCGGAACAGGGACGAGCTGAGCTCCTACTACAACTGCGACACCGTTGGCGTGGAGGCCTGCGGCGCACTCAAGAACATCGTGGCGAACATCAAGGGAATCGCGGACTGCTGCGGCCTGGGGAACTCGTTCCCCGGGACCATCTTCGCCCGGGCCGGCGTGGAGATGCGGGCCATATCGAAGATCCTCGGCGGCCACTTCCTCACCTTTCTCGGCCAGGCGGGCGTGGGAGACATGTACGTGACGCTGTCCTCGAACGCCAGCAAGAACTACCGGTACGGGAGGGATTTCTACGAGCACTACACCGGGAACACCATCGAGACCCACCGCAGGGTCGTAGCGGGCATCGACGGCACGCCCGAGGGTCCCGGAACCCTGAAGAACGTGTACCGGTACCTGGAGGGCAAGAACATGTACAGCCCCATCTTCCGCAGCGCCTACAGGATATTCAACGAGGCCGGCACCAGGGAGGAGATCCGGGAGCAGATCATCCATGCCTGCCAGTTCGACCGCAGGAGCAACGAGTACATCGGACCGTTCTCGGGCCTGGTCTACAACCTGTTTCCGCACTTCTGGTACCGGCGTCAGAAGGGGTGGCTGGGCTGAGCGGAGATGCAGGAATACGGCGCTCCCCCTGGCGTATGATCTGCCGGGCCAGGCACATCGTCATCCACACCGTGTCAGGTCGAGGAGCAGGGATCCGGCTTGTTCGCGAACACGTACGCCCTCTGGCTTGCATACTCTGTAGAATCTGCTCAGGATCTCACGGTCCCTGGGCTTCTTTTCGTGTTCACCGGTGAAGGCTGCAGCGTATTCTGCTGGAATGTCGTCGTATGTGCCCACGATATTTTGCAGGTCCTGTTCCATTCGTGCCGGCCTGGATACGCGGTAAGAGCCCTCTGTCCGTAGCCTGCCGTTCCCGGGGAGAACCCTCTCCGTGTCCCGAGCTAGAACAGGAAGATCGGGTACGTGTCCGGGTTCTTGCCGAAGCACGTGACGTCGTCGATCTTCTCGATCCTGGCGCCCTTGAGCAGTGCGTAGAGCGACCGCTCCACGCCGATGCCAGCGCCCATGGTCTCGGGGAAGTAGGGTCTGCCCTGCTCGTCCTTCATGTGCACCGCGGTGAGGAACGGCCCGTAGCCGTCCAGGCTGGCGATGTTCTCCAGCATGCCGCCCTCGAAGCGCGGGGCCTCGGGGAGAATCCTGTTGTCGATGAGGCGGTAGATGATGGGCTCGTAGAGCCATTCCCGGATGGCACCGGACAGGATCTCCAGGGCAGGGGTGAATTTAGCGGTCTGACGGATGATTGACTTGGCGCAGATGTCGTAGTTGTAGATCATGTCCGAGGTGAACGACGATATGGGGATCCTCGTGCCGTCGGGCTTCACGTAGGGATAGATGAGGTCGTAGTTCTCCCGCATGAGGCCCGTGACCCAGAAGAACTGGCCCTTGACGTCCTCACCGGCCTTGGCGTCCAGGTCCACCTTGCCGTGCTTCCTCAGGGCCTCGTCGTGCCGAACCCTCGGGAAGGGCTGCTTCGGCACCTCCAGCGCCACGCCCAGATCCCTGAGGTTGTCTTCGTTCTTCTCCACGATGGACGCCGTGGCCGCGATGATCATACGCTCGAAGAAGTCGATGATCTTCTCGTAGTCCTCCTTCAGTACTGCCTTCACCTTTTCGGGCTCTTTCAGGTACTGCCCGTAGTCTATGCCGCGGTTCCTCCGGAGCTCCACGTCGATCTGGGAGAAGTCGATGAGGTACTTGCCCCGCTGCTTGCGCTGGGGGCTCTCGATCTCCAGGCGGATGTTGGGCGAGTCTATGAAGATGCCCTTGATCTTGGGGTTGAAGCAGGCCAGGAACTTCATATAGATCATGGAGTGGGTCGCCACGTAGGGCATGCCCTTGTAGTGGATGGTCGGCACGTGCTCCACGTCGTGGGCCAGGGGGTCGGTCACCGGGCTCATCTCCACGCGTTCCAGGTTCAGCAGGCCTTCATTCACGAGGAAGTTGTTGATGGCGGTCACGAAGGTGGTGCGGATGCTCATGGCATTGTATATGTCGTCGTTCACCCACTTGTTCACATAGTTGTCGCGCACGAACTCCTCGAAGGTGGAACCGGACTGACCGATGGTGGCCTGGAAATGGAACAGGTCTTCGCCGATGAAACCCATTGTGTTACCTCCTCGCGTATTGTTGCCCGTACAGGGCATTTCCGTGAATGTCCGATTATCAGCAAACCTTATGCCACGGAGGAGCCGTTGATTGCAAGGACGGGCACGCACCCGCTTCAGATGCAGTACTTGTCGAAGGCGGCGGGGACCGGGGTGCGGTACTCGCCGCTGAAGCAGGCGGTGCAGTAGTCCTGCGGGTTGTCCACGGTGCTGAGCATGCCCTCGATGGTGAGGTAGCCCAGGGAATCCGCGCCCAGGTAGGCCCGTATCTCCTCGATGGATTTCTCGCTGGCGATGAGTTCAGAGTGCCTGGAGATGTCGATGCCGTAGTAGCAGGGGTGCTTGATGGGGGGCGAGCTGATGCGGACGTGCACCTCGCGGGCGCCCTTGTCGCGGAGGATCTGCACGATCTGGCGCATGGTGGTGCCCCTCACGATGGAGTCGTCCACGAGGACCACACGGCGATCGTCCAGCACGCCGGTCACGGGGTTGAGCTTCACCTTGACGTCCAGCTTTCGTTTGTCCTGGTGGGGCGCGATGAAGGTGCGGCCCACGTAGTGATTCCTGATGAGCCCGATCTCGTAGCGCAGGCCCGAGACCCGCGCATACCCCAGGGCCGCGGTGTTGCCCGAGTCGGGCACGGCGATGACGATGTCGGCTTCCGCGGGCGAATCCTCGGCGAGCCTCTTGCCGAGCCTCCTGCGGATCTTGTCCACCTTTTCCGAGAAGATGAGGCTGTCGGGCCTGGAGAAGTAGATGTGCTCGAAGATGCACAGGCTCTTCTGTGGCGCCTCGGGAAGCCTGCTCGACCTCAGGCCGCTCCTGTCGACGATGATGACTTCGCCGGGCTCCACGGACCTGACATACTCGGCGCCCATGATGTCGAAGGCGCAGGACTCGGACGCCACCAGCCAGGCATCGCCGTGTCTGCCGAGATTCAGCGGCCTGAAGCCCTGCGGGTCTCGGGCAGCGATGAGCATGTCCCTGGTGAGGAACACGAAGCAGTAGGCGCCCACGAGCTGCTTCAGGGCATCCATGACCGCTTCCGTCACGTCGGTCTTCCGGGAGCGTGCGACGAGGTGCAGCACGATCTCGCTGTCGGAGGTGGTCTGGAAGATGGACCCGGTGTCCTGCATCTCCCTCCTGAGCTGGGAGGCATTGGTGATGGTCCCGTTGTGAGCCACCGCTATGGTGCCGGTCCTGCACTCTATGACAATGGGCTGGGCATTGACCAGGGTGGAGCCTCCCCGGGTGGAGTAGCGGTTGTGGCCGATGGCCGCGTGTCCCTTGAGCCTGGGCATGACGGCAGGGTCGGCAAAGACCGACCACACGAGCCCCATGCCCCTGTGGTGCTCCACGCAGGCGCCGTCCGTGGCGGCGATGCCGGCGCTCTCCTGCCCCCTGTGCTGGAGGGCGTAGAGCCCGAGGTATGTCTGCTCTGCGGCCCGGGGGTCGCCGTAGATGCCCACAATGCCGCATTCCTCGCGCCAATGGTCGTCAAGATGATCATCCATGCCCAGGTACTGTGCAAGCCAGGGGCCAGTCCTGTTTCAGAACTGCGACCTCGTGGAGCCGCAGGGTTTCACGATGCATGGCCCATGGTACGTCCGGGTCGAGGGACATTTTCGTCCATTCATGCGCTTTTGGCTCAATATTGTTTCAACGAACACCTGCACTACTTGTAGCTGTCCTTGTGCACGTCCTTAACGGCCCTGCCGGAGGGGTCGATCATCTTCGCGAACGCCTCGTCCCACTTGATGGCAGTGGGCGTGGAGCAGGCCACGGACGGCCCCTCGGGCACGCAGCGGGCCGCGCTGTCAAGGGGGAAGAACTCCTGGAAGATGGCGCGGTAGTTGTACGCCTCCTTGGTGACGGGCGTGTTGATGGGGAACCGGAACCGGGCGTTCGCCATGTGGGTGTCGCTCACCTCGCGTTCAGCCACCTCCCGCAGGGCGTCGATCCAGCCGTAGCCCACTCCGTCGGAGAACTGCTCCTTCTGGCGCCAGGCCACCTCTGCAGGCAGGTAGTCCTCAAAGGCCTTTCTCAGGATGTGTTTCTCCATCCTGCCGCCCGTGCACATCTTGTCCGCAGGGTTCAGGCGCATGGCAGTGTCCAGGAATTCCTTGTCCAGGAACGGTACGCGACCCTCCACGCCCCATGCGGCGAGCGACTTGTTGGCGCGGAGGCAGTCGTATTTGCTCAGCATGGAGAGCTTCCGCACGGTCTCCTCGTGGAACTCCCTGGCATCGGGCGCCTTGTGGAAGTAGAGGTATCCACCGAAGATCTCGTCCGCCCCCTCTCCGGAGAGCACCATTTTGACCCCCATGGACTTGATCTTGCGCGCCATGAGGTACATGGGCGTGGAGGCGCGGATGGTGGTCACGTCATAGGTCTCGATGTGGTGGATCACGTCCCTGAGCGCGTCGAGACCCTCCTGGATGGTGAAGGTGAAGTTGTGGTGGATGGAACCGATGTGGTCCGCCACCTTCTGTGCCGCGGCCAGGTCAGGGGAGCCCTCAAGACCGATGGCGAACGAGTGCAGCTGGGGCCACCATGCGTCTTTCAGGCCGCCGGTCTCGATGCGCTTGGCCGAGAACTTCCTGGCTATGGCCGAGATGATAGAACTGTCCAGCCCCCCCGAGAGCAGCACTCCGTAGGGCACGTCGCTCATGAGCTGGCGCTCCACCGCATCCTCCAGGGCATGCCTGAGGTCCCTGATGCAGCTCGCGTTGTCCTTCACGGCGTCGTACTCCATCCAGTCACGCACATAGTATCGCCGGGCAGCGCCCTCGGTGCTCAGGAGCAGGTGGCCGGGGGGGAACTCCTCCACATGGTTGCACACCCCCATGAGGGCCTTCATCTCGGACGCCACGTAGAAGTTGCCGTGCTCGTCGTGTCCCGTGTACAGGGGACAGATGCCTATGTGGTCGCGTCCGACGAGGTAGAGGTCCTTGTCGCTGTCGTACAGGGCAAAGGCGAAGATGCCGTTCAGGTCCTCGAGGAAATCCGGACCCTTCTGGCGGTACAGGGCCAGGATGATCTCACAGTCGGACTCGGTGAGAAAGTGATAGGGCTCGGCAAGGCCCTTCCTGAGCTCCTGATGGTTGTAGATCTCGCCGTTGACCGCCAGTGCGACCTTGCCGTCGCCGGTGTAGAGCGGCTGGGCCCCGGAGTTCAGCCCCACGATGGAGAGCCGCTCGTGGGCGAGGATGGCACGGTCGTGCACATAGATGCCGCTCCAGTCGGGCCCCCTGTGGCGCTGGGTGCGGCTCATGACCAGGGCCTGGGCGCGGAGCTCCTTGATGTCCGTCTTGATGTCGAAGATGCCGAGTATGGAGCACATGGTCTCCCCCTTCAAGCTTCATTGTTTCAGGGAGACGACTGCAATTGCCCTGCCAATCCGATCCGGATGGACCGGGTTTGCATACCTTTCAGTACAGGGTAACCAGCACGCGGGACAGGCTGCCTGCTTTGAGACCGTCCGAACGGTATTCTCTCGACACCCTCAATCACAGGTTGATCCTGTTGGAAGAAACAACTCGGGCACCCGGCACTGCTTCACCTCGATCTCCTGCCAGACCTTGCCGCACATGTACGGTTCATCCGCGAGGTACTGGTCGAACTCCTCCCGCGACCCGAAACTCATGATCAGGACAGACCCTCTCATCGTACCGTCCTCATCGATGAGCGCGGCCCCGTACAGCGCCTTGCCCTCGGCCTTGAGCCTGGTGATGGATGCGAGGTGCCGCTCACGGCTGGCGAGCCTGCGCTCCAGGGCCTTTTCGTCGGTGCCGTCTCGGGCGATGAGGAGAAAATGCATGACAGTCCTCCGTGCGATTGGTTTCGTGCAACAATACCATCTGACCATTCTTATGAACAGGGCCGGAATACATCCTTCTTGACTCAGGTCAAGTACTTCCTATCTTTTCTCCGGTATCCCTCTCTCATACCAAAAGCCAAGGAGGAAAAACGACATGTTCTGTTTTCAGTGCCAGGAAACGGCGAAGAACCAGGGGTGCACGGTGAGGGGCGTATGCGGCAAGAGCGAGGAGACAGCGAACCTCATGGACCTGCTCATCCACGTGCTCAAGGGGGTCTCCCTGTACGGTGAGGCGGTCATGGCCAGAGGATCCATCGACCACTCCCACGGCAGGTACCTCACGGACGCCCTGTTTGCTACCCTGACCAACACGAACTTCGATACTGCACGGATCGTTGCGTACATCAACGAGGGGTTCACGCTCCGCGACGAACTCAGGGCAAAAGCCGGGGATGCCGCCAGGACCATCACCCATGACAGCGCCCTCTGGAAGGGTTCCGAGGCAGACTTCGCCGCCAAGGCTAAGGAGGTGGGCGTGCTTGCCACTGCGCACGAGGATATCCGCTCGCTCCGCGAGCTCCTCGTCTACGGCCTCAAGGGGATCGCGGCCTATGCCCACCACGCCATGGTTCTGGGCTACGAGGATGAGGACATCTACCGCTTCGTGGTGGAAGGCCTGGCTGCCACCACCAAGGACAAGACCGCGGACGAGCTCGTGGGTCTGGTCATGAGGGCCGGCGAGACCGCGGTGAAAACCATGGCCCTGCTGGACAAGGCCAACACCACCACCTACGGCAGCCCTCAGGTAACCAGGGTGAACATCGGGGTCAGGACCAACCCGGGCATCCTCATCTCGGGCCACGACCTCAAGGACCTCGAGGAACTTCTCGAGCAGACAAAGGGCACCGGCGTGGACGTGTACACCCACGGCGAGATGCTGCCCGCCCACTACTACCCCTTTTTCAGGAAGTACGACAATCTCGTGGGCAACTACGGCGGCTCGTGGTGGCACCAGCGTGAGGAGTTCGAGGCCTTCGGCGGACCCATCCTCATGACCACCAACTGTATCGTGCCCGTGAAGGAGACTTACGCGAACCGCATCTTCACCACCGGCACCACGGGCTATCCCGGAGTGCAGCACATTCCCGGCAGATCCAGGGGCACGGCGAAAGACTTCACCGCCATCGTCAAGCTCGCCAAAACCTGCCCGCCGCCCAGACAGCTGGAGACCGGGCAGATCGTGGGCGGATTCGGCCACGGCCAGGTCCTGGCCCTGGCGGATAAGGTGGTGGATGCGGTGAAGTCGGGCGCCATCAAGCGCTTCGTGGTCATGGCCGGATGCGACGGCCGCCACAAGGAACGGGACTACTTCACCAGGGTGGCCGAGCAGCTGCCCGCCGACACGGTCATCCTCACCGCCGGCTGCGCGAAATACCGCTACAACAAGCTGAATCTCGGTGACATCGGCGGCATCCCGAGGGTTCTGGACGCGGGTCAGTGCAACGACTCTTACTCTCTGGCCGTCATCGCGCTCAAGCTCAAGGAGGTCTTCGGGCTGGACGACATCAACAAGCTGCCCATCTCGTTCGACATCGCCTGGTACGAGCAGAAGGCTGTGGCCGTGCTGCTCGCCCTGCTCTCCCTGGGCGTCAAGGGCATCCGGCTCGGTCCCACGCTCCCGGGCTTTCTCTCGCCGAACGTGGCCAATGTGCTGGTGGAGAAGTTCAACATCAGGCCCGTCTCCACTCCCGAAACGGACATCCCGGCCATTATGACGGGGAATTAGCGCAAACCAGGGGGAGGGGAGCCCGAAACGCCCCCTCCCCTCTCTTTTCCGGCAACAAAGAACCTTGACCCGGTGTGCACGGCCTGCTACCACTCAGTCCACCGACATCAGGAACACCTCACAATCCAAGAAGGGAGAACCGTCATGAAAAAGGTATTGGTACTCACTGCCCTGTGCTGCATGCTCCTCACCGCGGGCCCCGTCCTTGCGGCCAGACCCCTGTATCTGGGCATCCAGCTCGGTCCGGAGTTCATCACCGACGACGACAGTGGCCTCGACGATGCAGTGGCCTTCGGGGTCTACGGTGGGTACCGCCTCGACGAACTGCTGAGCCTGGAGATGTCTCTTACCAGCGCGAGCCACGACGCTGACCGCCGCAGCGACGTTGAACTCGACAACACGGCCCTGCTCTTCGGGCCCCGCCTGAACGCCAGCGTGGGCCGTGGCGCCTCCCTGTATGCCGGGGCCGGGCTCGGCGTGTATTTCTTCGAACTGGACACACCGGTGGGGGACGACGACGAGACAGAGACCGGACTCTACCTGGGTGCGGGCATGGAATTTCCCCTCCAGAGCAACGTGAAGCTGGGGCTGGACTTCAAATATCACGCCATGTTCGACAGCGACGATTCCATCGACTCGGACCTTCTCACCCTGCTGTTCCGGGTGGGGTTCGACATCTAGGCGCTTCCGGCGGTGTCCGGCCCGGTGCCGGACGCCCCGTTTCACTCCCTGTTCCCGGTATCGCTCACCGAGATGAGAAAGAACGGGAAATGGTCCTGGACAACGTCCGTGTTCCCGGTCTCCAGGCACCACGCATAGGCTTGCTCAACGCTGATTGTCCTGACGTACCTGCCGCCGAACCACGACTCCACGCCCGGCAGGTCGTGGAACCCCGAGGTGAGCCCCCCCTCGTACACGAGGTAGTACTCGCCCTGCTCGTTGAGGTAGAGCGTCTCCGAGTCGTTCCTGAGGCTGCCCGAGTGGTCTGCGCTGGTCCATTCGGCGAGCCTGCGTGACTTGTCCGGGTTGAGTTCCTTCTCTACGAGCCGCTGCTCGACCTTTTCATAGAGGATGTCCTTGAGCATGTGCGCACCGCCTGTGCGGGCATGATAGCGCGCAGGGCGGTCCCTGCGCAAGCCTTCTCAGACGATCTGCTCCATGGGCAGGACAAAGGCCTTGATGCCCGAGCGGGGATGATCCTTCTTTATGGCCCTGATGACCTCGAGGACCGAAGGCATATCCTCGTCCTGCAGGGCGAGGAAGAGCACGCAGTTCTCGCCCGGCCAGGTGTGGGTCTGGAGCTTGGGTTCGGTCTCCATCCCCTCTCCGCACGCCTTTTCCACCTTGGTGTATCCCTTGATGCCCGATCTCCTGATGGCGTCCATCACGTCATAGTCGGCGGCGCGTGAATAAACCACGAAGACCATTTTCATGGATTACCCCCTCCTTGCATGTTCGACAATGCCCCTCCCCTCCCCTTCATCCTGCTCCAAAGCCATTCCTTCCAGCTCTCAAAGGTGTCGTAGGCCGCGGGCACCACGGCCAGGGTGAGGAACAGTGAAGTGAGGAGCCCCCCGATGACGATGATACCCATGGGCGACCGGATGTCCGAGCCCTCACCGATGCCGAGCGCCACGGGGAGCATGCCGAAGATCATGGCAAAGGTAGTCATGAGGATGGGCCGCAACCTCACCGGACCTGCCTGCAGGATGGCCTCGCGCCTGGACATGCCCCGTTCCCGCAGGGTGTTCGTGTAGTCCACCAGCAGGATGGAGTTCTTCTTCACCAGGCCCATGAGCAGGATCAGGCCGATGAAGCTCACGATGCTGATGGTCTTGCCCGTGATGAGCAGCGCCCCGAAGGCGCCGATGAAGGAAAGCGGCATTGCCAGCAGGACCGTGACGGGGTGCATGAAGCTCTCGAACTGGGACGCCAGCACCATGTAGGCAAGGACGATGCCCAGGACAAGGGCCAGCATGAGAAAGAGGAACGATTCCTTCATGGTCTCGGCCTGCCCCACGTAGGCGGTGTTGTAATCCGGCGGCAGGATCTTCGCAGAGATGGAATCGAGGGCGTCCATGGCCTCGGCAAGAGGCTTGTTCTCGAGGTTCGCGAAGACCCAGATGGAGCGCTGCCGGTTGTATCGGCTGATGCTGGTGGGCCCCCCGCCCTCCTCGATGCGCACGATGTTGGAGAGCTCCACCATGCTCCCGTCCCGGGACCGCACGCTGATGCGTCCGAGGTCAGCGGGGTTCATCCTGTCCTGGGGATTCAGCCGCATCCGCACGTCGTAGCGCCTGGAGCGCGTCTCGTCCTTGAACTTTGTGATCTCCACCTCGCCGCTGAAGAGCAGGTTCACCGCCTCTGCGATGGACGCCACGCTCACGCCGAGGTCAGCTGCCTTGTCGCGGTCGATGAAGACCTTGAGTTCGGGCTTGCCCGCCTCGAAGGAGGTGTCAACGTCCACGATGCCCGGCACCTTGGCGAGCTCCTTCATGACCAGCCTGGTGTTCTTCTGGAGGTTCTCCATGTCGCCGCTGCTGATGATGTACTGGATGGGCACCTCCCGGATACCCCCGCCCAGCATGGAGACCATCTCGGTGGTAGCCTTGATCCCGGGGATCACGCCCAGCGACGTACGGAGCTCGGCCATGATCTCGTGCTGTTTCAGGCTCCGCTGGTTCCTGGGAACAAGGCGGGTGAACACGACTGCCTTGTTCACCTGTCCGGAGCCCCCCTGGCCCATCCCCTGTGCGAAGAAGGCGCCGACAACCTCGGGACGGTCACGTACGATCTTCTCCGCCTCCAGGAACATTGCCCGGGCCTGGTCGAACGAGTAGTCGATGGGCGCTTCAAGCCTCACGATGAACTGGGCCTGGTCCTCTGGCGGCACGAACTCCTTGCCTATGAAGCGCACCATGTACATGCTGAGCACGAATACGACCAGGGAGCCCGTGAGAACGAGCGCCCGGTGGTCAAGGGAGAAGGCCAGGATGGGACGGTATGCCGCCTCGATTTTCTTGTACAACCGCTCCAGGGAATCGCCGAAACGTTTCAGCACCCCGTTCGTGCCCTTGTCGTGCGCGTGAGTGGGCTTGAGAAAGATGGACGAGAGCATGGGCGTGAGGGTAAGGGAGACCAGCAGCGAGACACCTACCGAGAACACCACGGTGAGCGCGAACTGCATGAAGAATCTCCCGATGATACCCTTCATGAAGGCCACGGGCAGGAAGATGACCATGATGGCGAGCGTGGTGGCCATGACCGCGAGCCCTATCTCGGATGTGGCGAAGGATGCGGCCTCACGCGGAGCCATGCCCTCCTCGATGTGCCGGTAGATGTTCTCGATGACGATGATGGCGTCGTCGATGAGGATGCCCACGGAGAGCGTCAGCGCCAGCATGGTGAGGTTGTTGAAGGTGAAGTCGAAGGCCCGTATCAGGGTGAAGGTTGAGATGATGGACACGGGCAGGGCCACGGCACTGATCAGCGTGGTCCTGACGTTCCTGAGGAAGATGAACACGGCCACCACGGCCAGGATGGAACCGATGACGAGGTGGTGCCGCACCTGGTCGATGGAGTCCTGGATGAAGACGGACTGGTCGAAGGCGGTATTGATCTTCATGCCCGGCGGCAGGGTCTTATTGATGCGCTCGAGCTCTTTCTTCACGCGCCTGATGACCTGCACGGTGTTGGTTCCGGTCTGCTTCCGGATGCCGATGCCCACACAGGGCATGCCATTGTACTGGGTATAGGAGCGCCGTTCGCTCACCCCGTCCTCGGCCCGGCCGATGTCCCTGATCCTCACCAGGGTTCCCTGACGATTCGCCACCACCAGGTCGTTGAACGCCGCGGCGTCTTTGAGGTTGCCTTTGACCTTGACGGCGTACTCCTTCGTCCCGCTCTCGATGCGGCCGCCCGGCAGTTCGATGTTCTCGTGGCCGATGACTGCCGCCACCTCGTCCGGGGCGACGTTGTAGGCCTTGAGCTTGTCAAGGTCAAGCCAGATGCGGATCTGCCGGCGCTGCAGCCCTCCCAGCCACAGGGAACCCACGCCCTCGATGCGCTGGAGCTGCTCCTTGAGGATTTCGTCCGCATAGGTTGACAGCTCAGGGATGGACTTCTGGCCGGTGAGATTCAGCCACAGGATGGGTGTGGAGTCAGGGTTCACCTTCTGGATGACCGGCTCGTCGATGTCTTCGGGCAGGGATCTGCGGACTGCGGCGATCTGCTCGCGCACGTCCTGCACGGCCAGGTCGATGTCGCGCTCCAGCTGAAACTCCACGATCATGCTGGACACGCCCTCTGAGCTCGTGGAGGTGATGGTCTTCACGCCGTTGATGGTATTGATGGCCTCCTCGATCCGGTCCGTGACGTCGATGTCCACCACCTCGGGGCTGGCGCCCTTGAGGATCGTGGTGACGCTCACAATGGGGAAGTCCACCTTGGGGAAGAGGTCTACGCCGATCTCCGGGTAGCTCACGATGCCCAGTACCACCAGGGCAAGGAGGACCATGGTGGCGAAGACCGGCCGCTTGATAGAGGTGTCAGAGATCCACACGGATGTTCATCCTTTCATGCCGGATGGCAGTGCCGGGCCTTCATTGCACAACGTTCACCCTCACCCCGTCCGTCAGGGTGTTCTGGCCCACCACGATGAGCTGTTCCTTGGCCTGAAGGCCCCCGAGCACCTCCATCACCTCGCCGTATTTGCCCCCGAGTTCGAGTACCCGCTCCCGGGCAACTCCCTTTTCCAGGATAAAGACCCTCGTCCTGGTGCCCTCGTAGAGGATGGACGTGACAGGTACAACGATGGTGTCGCGTGCAGCCCCTGTATAGAGCCTCACCCGGGAAAAAATGCCCGGTTTGAGCTCCCCGGACCGGTTGGGCACCGTTGCCTCGGCCCTGAGCATGCGGCTCCGCTCGTCGAGGCTCGGGTAGATGATGCTCAGGGTCCCGGTGAACTCCTTCCGGGGATAGGGGTCTACGGTGAAGACCACGTCCTGTCTCACCTTGAGCAGGGAAATATCCTTTTCGGGCACGGAGAATACGAGCTTCAGCGGGTTGATGACCATGACGACCGCGAGCGGCTGGCCCGCCTTGATGAAATCACCCGCGTTCACCATGCGCTGCTTCACCACGCCGGAGATGGGAGATCGTATGGTGGTCTTGCCCAGGCGCTCTCTCGCCAGGTCCAGCGAGGCCCGTGCGCGCTCCATATCCTGTCCTGCCACGTCCAGCCTGGTCTTTGCATTATCGTACTCCTGTTTGGAGATCGCCTGTTTCCCAAACAGGGCTTTCATGCGACCATACAGGGTGTCCGCGTTTTCCAGATTCGCTCTGGCCTGGCCCAGCGCCGCGTCCGCTGCCTGCACCGCGAGCCGGTAATCAATGTCGCTGATCCTCCCCAGGACCGAACCGCTCTTGACCAATGTGCCCTCGTCCACAAGGATTTCCTTTAGGACCCCGTCAACCTCGGAGCTCACGATGACCTGGTCGTGGGGCTCAAGATTCCCCACCGCCTCAATATAGGGTCTCAGTGACTGCTTCTGGACCGTCATGGTCTTCACGTTGAAAACCTTCTCTTCCTTGGTTTCTGGTTTCTCCCCGCACCCGGCCACAAGGACAGTGCCTGACATGAAGAAGACCGTGAGGAGGACCACAGCCGCCCTCTGCAGGGCTCTGCCGTGGCCCTGCGCACCCCCGTGACGTTTGCCATGCCGATCCATCAGAACCTCCCCCCCCTTTCCTGCACCACGCCGTGAGAGAACAGCCTCCCATCGAGATGAGAACGTACGAACAAATGTTTTTGAAGTTCATTGTCATGCCGCATCCTGCCCTGTCAAATGAAATGTCCGAAGAAATGAGAGACAGCGTCGCAGCATGTCAGGATTATTTTCATTGACCACGAGCCCTCGAAGGTATATTTATACTGACACAGTACATTTAGTATAATGATATAGAATGAAATCTTCCAATGATGCCATCAGAGACAGGGTAATCCGCACAGTGCGCGAACTTCTGCGCAGGCACGGCCTCAAGGGCTGGAACATGGACGACCTGGCCCGGGAAGCTGGACTTGCCAAGAACACCCTGTACAAGATCATCGGCTCCAAGGAGAGCCTCCTGGAGCAGGCCATCCTGTCCAAGATGAGGGATGATCATGCCCACATCGAGACCATCATCCAAGAAGAACAGGACTACATGACGGCAGTGGCCAGGATGACCGAGTGCTTCGCGGACCTCGTGAAGAACAACTTCGACTATGTCATTCCAAGCATCTTCCTGGAGTACCCTGATATAGAAAAGAATGTCAGAAATTCACGGAAGGAAATCCTTACGTCATTGAGCGCCTTCATCGAACGGGGGGTCGAGATCGGCCTGGTGCGCGACGACATGCCACCGGACTTCATCATCGACCTGCTGGAGGGCATTGTCCTGCACTACTACCGCACCGGCCTCACCGGAGACCGGTTCGAGATGTCTTTCCAGTGCGCCATGGACTGCCTGGTGCACGGTTTGAAGAAGAGAGAAAACGGGCTGAGGTAAGTGATCGTCCTGTTCCGGACGCATGATCCATCAGTCACCGAGCAGCCCAATGCAATGGGGTAACGAGGTGTATATGGCAAACACGAGGAGGTTTCTCAAGAGGGGGATCCTGGCCTTCGGGCTGCTGGCCCTCATCGCTGTCCTGGCATTTCACATCGTGTCCGACAGGGGAAGGCGGGGGCTTGCCCAGGGCTTTGCCAAGGGCAACGGCCGCATGGAGGCCACCGAGGTGGACATCGCCACCAAGATACCGGGCCGTCTGGCCGAGGTCTTGGTGAAGGAGGGAGACTTGGCGCAAAAGGGCCAGGTGGTGGCCCGGATGGACACGTCAGCCCTTGATGCACAGCTCAGACAGGCCCAGGCCGAGGTGGCGCGATTGAAGCAGACACGGCTCACGGCCCTTTCCCGGGTTGAGAGCATACGACTGAGGCTGGTCCTTGCCGGCAAGGAGCTGGAGCGCTCACGGCAGCTCCACGCCCAGGGAATCGTTGCCCAGCAGCAGTATGACCGCGACCTCACGGCCAGACAGACCCTTCAGGCCGACCACGTGGCGGCCCAGTCCGCCGTGGCCGAGGTGGACGCCGCCATCACGGCGGCCCAGGCCCAGGCGGAACGTCTCCAGGTCGAGATCAGCGACTGCATGCTGAAGAGCCCCATCTCGGGGCCGGTGCTCACCCGCCTGGCCGAACCGGGAGAGGTCCTGCCCGCCGGCGGCAAGGTGCTCACCGTCGTGGACCCCACGGACATCTACATGAACGTCTACCTGTCGGATAACCTCGCAGGGGTCGTCCCGCTCGGCGCTGAAGCCAAGGTGGTGCTTGACGCCATTCCAGACAGGCCCTTCGCTGCGAGGGTGGCCTATGTCTCGGAAAAGGCCCAGTTCACGCCCAAGGAGGTCGAGGCGGTGGAGGAGCGGCAGAAGCTGGTGTTCAGGGTCACCGTGAGCTTCACCGAATACGGCGATCCCCGCCTGAAACCGGGCATGCCGGGCACCGCCTACATCCGCTTCGACCCTGCCGCGAAGTGGCCGGATAATCTGCAATGAACGCCCCCGTGCCTGTGCGCGAACCCATAGCCACCCTCAGGGGACTGAGCCACCGCTACGGGAAGAAGACCGCCCTGGGCCCGGTGGATCTCGACATACCGTCCGGGTGCGAGGTGGGGTTCATCGGACCCGATGGCGTGGGGAAATCCACCATCCTGGGCCTCATCGCGGGGCAGAAGAAGATCCAGCAGGGCTCGGTGACGGTGCTGGGCGGGGACATGCGCTCCGGCATCCACCGCCACAACGTGTGCTCCGAGATCGCCTACATCCCCCAGGGGCTCGGCCAGAACCTGTATGCCACCCTGTCCGTGTTCGAGAACGTGGATTTCTTCGGCCGGCTCTTCGGGTTCACGCCCTCCGAACGCGAGGAGCGGATCCGCCGCCTCCTCCATGCCACCAACCTCTCACACTTTGCCGACAGGCCGGCAGGCCAGCTCTCGGGCGGCATGAAGCAGAAGCTCGGCCTGTGCTGCGCCCTGATCCACAACCCGGAGCTGCTCATCATGGACGAACCCACCACGGGCGTGGACCCCCTGTCCCGCCGCCAGTTCTGGGAGCTCGTGAAGGAGATGGGCACCCACCACGGAGGCATGAGCATCCTCGTCGCCACGGCCTATATGGAAGAGGCCGAGCACCTGGACTGGCTCGTCATGATGGAGGGCGGCCGCGTGCTTGCCGCCGGAACGCCGGCAGAGCTGAAGGCGCTGACCGCCACCACCACCATCGAGGCCGCCTACATAGCCCTGCTCCCCGAGGAGATGCGCGCGGGACACCGCACCTTCGTGGCCGTCGAGCGCGTCGACCATCACGACGGCTCGGCCATCGAGGCGCACCATCTCACCAAGCGCTTCGGCGACTTCACGGCAGTGGACGACGTGTCCTTCACCATCCCCAAGGGCGAGATCTTCGGGTTCGTGGGCTCAAACGGCTGCGGCAAGACCACCACCATGAAGATGCTCACTGGCCTGCTCCACCCCACCCACGGGGAGGCACTCATCTTCGGGAGCACGGTGGAGGCCGGCAGCATCGAGCTCAAGAAGCGCATCGGCTACATGTCCCAGACCTTTTCGCTCTACGGCGAGCTCACGGTGCGGCAGAACCTGGACATGCACGCCCACCTCTTCGACCTGAGCGCGGAGGAGGTGCCGGCGCGGGTCGATGAGATGGCCCGCACCTTCGAGCTCACCCAGGTCATGGAGGACCGCACGGAAAGCCTGCCCCTGGGGATCCGGCAGCGCCTCTCGCTCGCCGTGGCGACCATCCACTCCCCGGAGATTCTCATCCTCGACGAGCCGACCTCAGGGGTGGACCCGGTGGCCAGGGACCACTTCTGGGAGCTGCTCGTCAAGCTTTCCAGGGAGAACGGCGTAACCATCTTCGTGACCACCCACTACATGAACGAGGCCTTCCGCTGCGACCGGGTGGCCCTCATGAGCATGGGGCGGGTGCTGGCCTGCGCGGCCCCGGACGAGCTCATCGCCATGCGCGGGTGCTCCACCCTGGAGCAGGCCTTCATCGCCTTCATGAAGGATGACATCATGATGCACGGCGGCATGCTCGATGCGGACGACGAGAAGCAGAGCATACCCTTCATGCTCGCCCCTGAGCGGGAACACAGGCAGGGACGGATCTTCGACATCCACCGTCTGGCCGCCCTTGCCAGGAGGGAGACCGTGGAGCTGTTCCGGGACCCGGTGCGACTCGTCACGTCCTTCATCGTCGCCCCCTTCCTCCTCATCGTGTTCGGGTTCGGCATCTCCACGGACATCGAGAAGATCACCTTCAGCACCCTGGACTACGACCAGAAGCCCTGGGGCAGGGAATACCTGGAGTACTATGCCGGCTCCCGCCTCTTCAGCGAGACCCCTGCCATCGACTCGCCATCCCGGATCGACGAGGGGTTCCGGAAAAGCGAGTTCAAGTTCGTCGTGGAGCTACCGCCCGGGTTCGAAGAGGACATCAAACGCGGCAGGTGCCCCACGGTGGGCATCTGGATCGACGGCACCATGCCGTTCCGAGCAGAGACCACCAAGAACTACGTGGACGCGGTGCACCTGTCCTACCTCATGGACCTTGCCGGGTACACCGGGTCCGCCGTGTCATACGCAACCGCCGACGTGGAGCCGCGGTACTGGTACAACCCCATGGTGCGCAGCCGCTTCTCCATCGTCCCCGGGCTCATGGCCGTGGTCCTCATGCTGGTCCCGTCCATGCTCACGGCCATCGGCGTGGTGAGGGAAAAGGAGCTGGGCTCCATCACGAACTTCTACTCCAGCCCCATGACAAGGCTGGAATTCCTCTGGGGCAAGCAGATCCCCTACGTCGTGCTGAACTCCATCAGCTTCCTCATCCTGGTGGCCACCATCATGTTCCTGTTCCAGCTCCCCTTCCGGGGAAGCTGGACCGCCCTGTGCTTGGGCGCGTTCCTGTACATCGTGACCAGCACCGGCGTCGGGCTCCTCATCTCCACCTTCACCCAGACGCAGATCGCCGCACTGGTGGCCGCCTTCGTCATCACCATCGTACCGTCCTTCGAGTTCTCCGGGCTCACCACCCCTGTTTCGGCGCTCGTGGGGGGGGCCGAGGTGATGTCGTGGATCTTCCCCGCGCGCTATTTCCTGAGCATCAGCGTGGGCACGTTCACCAAGGGTATCGGGTTCGCGGAGCTCGGCATGAACTTTGTGTACCTCCTGACGGCGTACGTGATCATCCAGACCATGACGGTATTCCTCCTGAAGAAACAGGGTGCGTAGCATGAAGAGGAAGCTCTGGCACATCTACCGTCTCGGGTTGAAGGAGCTCATCAGCTTCCGCTACGACTACGTGCTGGTTGTCCTGGTGGCCTATTCCTTCACGGTCATGGTCATCGTCCCCTCCAAGGGGACGGGACTGCAGGTGCGCAACTCGTCCGTGGCCTACGTGGACGAGGACCGCTCCGCCCTGTCGGCACGCATCATCGACGCCGTGCAGGAACCCTACTTCATGAAGCCCCGGCCCATCGAGTACCACGAGATCGACCGCGTCCTGGACCGTGCGGAGTATATCTTCGTGCTCCACATACCGGCCGGGTTCCAGCGGGACATCCTGGCGGGCAGGGTACCACAGGTGCGCATCGACGTGGACGGCACTGCCATCGGCCATGCAAAGCTCGGGACGAGCTACCTCACCCGCATCATCAACGACGAGATCACCTCCTTCCTCCTGGGCAACCAGGCAGCCCCGGAGCCGCCCATCCGCCTGGTCACCCGGGTCCTGTACAACCAGAACCGGGAAAGCGCATGGTTCATGAGCATGGTGTTCCTCACCCACATGATCACCCTGTTGTCCATCATCCTGCCTGCCGCTGCATTGATAAAGGAGAAGGAGCGGGGCACCGTGGAACACCTGCTCGTCATGCCCCTCATTCCAGTGGAGATCACCCTGGCCAAGGTCTGGGCCAACAGCTTCATCGTGGTGGCGGGGGCCATGTTCTCCCTCTTCTTCTCCGTGAAGTGGGTGGTCGGCGCGCCCATCCACGGCTCCATAGGACTCTTCTTCCTGGGCACCATCGTGTTCCTCTACGCCACCACCGAACTGGGCGTCTTCCTGGCAACCATCGCGAAAAACCAGCCCCAGGCAGGCCTCCTGAGCATGCCCATCATCGTACCCATCTCCATGCTCTCCGGCGGCACCACGCCGCTGGAATCCATGCCGACCTTCCTCCAGACCATCATGCGGTTCGCTCCCACCACGCACTATGTGGAGTTCTGCGCACGGGTGCTCTTCAGGAACGCCGGGCTCGATGTGGTATGGCCACAGCTCGCAGCCATGGCCGCCATCGGCACGGTCCTGTTCATCGGCGCCATGATCCGGTTCAGGGCAACCTTCCGTTGACATGGATGCCGGGTCACAGCGCCAGGATTGCTTTGCTGTTTTTTCTCCCACGACAGGGGATATCTTTGTCCATAGTAGGTAATTAATTTCCACTTTCCGCCTTGTCGCCAGATCATTTAGTCGTTGATATTCTTAATTTATAATCTATTCAATATGTTCTATGATCATGGCTTCCTGGCACGCCCCGTGTATACCAGAACCCAGGTGTGCTGTATATTTATTGGTTGCGGAGAGTGACATGGCTTCATCGAGAAAGAGTGCACCACCAGAAGACCTTTCACAGCATCCTGTGGTAGCTGCCACATACCCGGGATTCGCGGTCCGGCCGGACACCCAGGTTCCCCTGAGAGAACAGGCCTCATCCGTCCTGGAACGACTGCTCTCCCTGCGGGATCCCATGAGCGGCCTGACCCACTTCGTAGGCGGCGTGATGGCCCTGGCAGGCCTTCCCGTGCTCCTGGCAACGGTCGCCAACCCCTTCAGGCCATGGCACTTCGTATCCTTTGCCGTGTTCGGCACGGCCCTGTTCCTGCTCTATGCGGCAAGCACCCTGTTCCACTGGCTGCCAGCGTCCCGGGAAGGCATCGTGCGGCTGCGGAAGCTCGATCATATCATGATCTTCATCTTCATCGCCGCCACCTACACCCCCTTCTGCCTGGTCCCCTTCCGGGGGCCCTTCGGGTGGACCATGCTGTGCTGCATATGGACCATCGCCCTGTGCGGCTCCGTGTTCAAGCTCTTCTGGATCCACGTGCCCAAGTGGCTGTGCCTCTCCCTGTACCTCTGTGCGGGCTGGTTTTCCCTGGTCGGGACAGGCCACATCCTCAGGACCCTGCAGCCCGGTGCCATCATGTGGCTGCTGGGGGGCGGTGCTTCATACTGCCTCGGTGCTCTGTTCTACGCCCTGGAGAAGGCCGATGACCCGCCGGTGCTGTTCGGGTACCACGAGGTGTTCCACCTCTTCGTCATCCTGGGGAGTTGCGCCCATTTCTGGGTCATGTACCGGTATATCACCGCATTCTCGTGATAAGAGCCATCCGCGACCGCCCAGCGCTGCATTTCTAGAGCCTCTTCTCCTGTCTCAACCTGGCAATGATCTTCTGGATCTCCGGCATTGCCGCAAAGGCCGCCTTCTCCCCCTCGAGGATGGCCTGGTGCCGCTTTTTCATCTCCGTGGAGCCGATGTTACGCACATTGGGCCTGATGACCACGTCCGCCTTCCTGAGCTGGTGCTCCGCAATCTTGGCGTACATGACATCCACGGACTTCAGGATGGTGTCCATGGCCCCTTCCGGAACCTCACCGTCGATGCCGCCGGATATGTCCACCGCGATGACCACGTCGGCATCGTACCTCCGGGCCACCTCCACCGCCACCGGGCTGACCACGCCGCCGTCCACATAGGTCCTGCCGGACATCTTCACCGGCTGGAACACCCCGGGCACCGAGCAGCTCGACCGCACCGCCTTGCCGGTGTTGCCGGACACGAAGACGGCCTCCTGTCCTGTGGCGATGTCCGTGGCAACAGCATAGAACCGCAGGGGGAGCTTTTCCATGGGCATGTTCCGGACGGACCTGTTGATGAACGCCTCGAGCTTTTCCCCCTTGATGAAGCCGTTGTCCGGGATAGTGTAGTCGATGACGTCCTTCTTCTCGATCTTGAGCGCCATGTCCTGGATCTGGAAGGCGTCGAGGCCCGAGGCATAGAGGCTCCCCACCAGACTTCCGGCACTGGTGCCCACCACCATGTGGATGGGGACCTTCTGCCCTTCGAGGACCTTCAGAACCCCGATATGCGCAAACCCCTTGGAAGCTCCCGCCCCGAGCACCAGGGCCACCTTGGCGGGCCTTGGAGGCGGCGTCGTATCCACCGGCGGCGGTGTGGTCGCGGTGGAACACCCTGTGATGATCATGGCACAGGCACCGATGAGGAGGTGCCCATACCATCGTGACTTGTCTCTGTGCCGATTCATATGCCCGTTCATGTCCCTCTCTCCATCTCCTTTCCCAGCGTTCGCATGGAGCACAGCCCCGACCCCGGATACGTCCGCCGTCACTCCTGCGTGAAAACAGCTGGCAGTCCTGATAGCCCCATCCGTCTGCCCCGTCAAATGGAATCATTGCCCGGTCGGGATTGATGGATTACCTGGGGCACCAGGGGACGCAACTCCTTGGTATTATGTGAAAAGAACATGGCATCAGGGCGAACTAGGATACTGCATTAATCCTGTAAATCTATTACTCGGGCTTAGTGCTCAATCATCTGCATGTTATTCCTTTTTCTTGTAAATTGAATCCACATCAAATAGAGTGCATCTAAGTAGTGAGCAACTACTTTCCGAAAGGAGCAACGGCTATGGGAACGAGAGGGAGAAAGCCGCTTGATCTCCGGTCAAGTGACAAGAACGTGAAGCTCATCAAGCGGAATTATTACATCGAGGAACGCTATACCAAGGCCCTCACTGTCCTTTCAGCCCTTACCGGAAAGGAGCTGTCGCTTCTGGTGAACGAGGCCATCGGGGGATTGATAAAGAAGTATCAGCCCCAGACCGACATCGATCTGCTCAAGCTCAAGAGCATCGACAAGCAGGGGTGACAGCAGCGGCAAAGCGCCTCCCGCATAAGGGCAGTGCTTCACCACCGCGTATCAGCCGTCTCTCACGGCAGACCGTTTACGGGATACGTCAGGGGAGATTATCGTCCCCGTAATTTTTCCCTCAGGTATTCCCGTCAGTTGGCCGAATACATCCCGTATGAAAGGGATTTCAGGAAGCTCCACTACACGGAATGTGGTGCGGCACCTCACCTGGGTACTGCCGGTAATCATTTCTTTTCTCCTCCTGGCCTTTTTCCAGACGCAGGGTCCGGGCCCCGGCCAGTTGCCGATATCCTACCGGATCGGGTCCGTGGACGAACGGTTCGGACTGACCCGCCAGGAAGTTGCTGAAGCGGTGGAACAGGCGGCATCCCTCTGGGAGAAAGCCTGCGGGCGTGACCTCTTCTGCGAGCTGGGCGACGCTCACATGGACATTAACCTGGTCTATGACTACCGCCAGGAAACATCGGACAAGCTCAAGGGGATCGGTGGCAGGATCGACAACACCAGGGGTTCCTACGAAGCGCTGAACGCCCATATCGAACAGCTCCAGGCAGAGTACCGCCAGGTGAAGGCGGACCTCTCGGCGGACATAGACTCCTACAACGATCATGTGGAGGCCTTTCATGTCCGGAGCGCACAGGCCATGCGGCTCGAATCCTCGTCCGGTGATCTCACCCGGGAGTTGGACATCGAGCGGTCTTCCCTGGAAGAGATGCGCGAACAACTCCAGGTCCGCCAGGAAGAGCTGAAGGCCATGGCGGAGACATTGAAAGGCATGGTGGCGGTGGCCAACGAAATCGCGAACAACCTGAACATCCGGGTCAGGGATTACAATTCCACGGGGAAAGACCTGGGCAAGGAGTTCAGCGAGGGGTGCTACGAACGCAGGAACGGCACCCAGAGCATCACCGTCTTCCACTTCAGCGACCGTGCCAAGCTGGTGCGGGTCCTTGCCCACGAGCTCGGGCATGCCCTCGGCCTGAAGCACGTGGACAACCCGGAGGCGATCATGTACCGCCTCAACCAGTCCGATTCGCTGGACCCCGCGCCCGACGACATCGCCGCCCTGCACCAGGCCCTGGGGATCACTGACAAGGGACGGCCCACGTCCGTGGCCGTGCGCTCCCCTTCCCATTGACCCTTCCCCGGTAGGGTGATACAGGGAGGCATACCCGGTCCACACCTGTCTGTTGGGAAGAGAACGCCACGGCATGACACCTATTGAACTCCTGGCCCCTGCACGTGACCTCGCGTGCGGCAGGGCCGCCATAGACCACGGGGCCGACGCGGTCTACATGGGCGGTCCCGCCTTCGGCGCCCGTGCGGCCGCCTGCAATGCCATGCAGGACCTTCACGAACTGGCCCGCTACGCGCACCGCTTCCGGGCCAGGCTCTACATGACGCTGAACACGATCCTCTTCGACCACGAGCTGGACCAGGCGGAAAGACTGTGCCGGCAGGCCTGGGACGCCGGCGTGGACGGACTTATCATCCAGGACCCGGGGCTGTTGGAGCTCGACCTGCCGCCCCTGCCGCTCATCGCCAGCACCCAGATGCACAATACAGATGCCGCCCATATCCGTTTCCTGGAGCAGGTGGGGTTCCAGCGGGCAATCCTCGCCCGGGAGCTCTCCCTGGAGGAGATATCCGCCATCCGGCGCAGCACCACCCTGGAGCTCGAGGCCTTCGTGCACGGCGCCCTGTGCGTGAGCTACAGCGGCCGCTGCTACCTGAGCGCCTGCCTGGGAGACAGGAGCGCCAACCGCGGCCAGTGCGGACAGCCCTGCAGGCTGCCCTGGAACCTGGTGGATGCGGACGGCTGTTTCCTGGAGCGTGGAAGACACCTTCTGAGTCTCAAAGACATGGACAGGGGCGCCTTTCTGGGGGACCTCATCGACGCGGGCATCACCTGTTTCAAGATCGAGGGCCGTCTCAAGGATGCGGCCTATGTGAAGAACGTCACGGCCTGGTACCGGAAACGGCTGGATGAGGTCCTTCATGGCAGACAAGGCCTGTGCCGCGCTTCGAGCGGTGAGGTGGAGTTCTCCTTCTCCCCTGACCCGGCAAAGACCTTCCGCCGTTCAGGCACGACCTTCTTCCTGCACGGCGAGGACGACGGCATCTGGTCGCCCGACACGCCCAAGTCGACGGGTGAGGAACTGGGAACGGTAACGGAATGCGGGCCGGACTGGTTTTCCCTGGATTCCGGGCAGGGCATCAATCCGGGGGACGGCCTGTGTTTCCTCGACAGGAACCGGGTGCTCCAGGGTCTCCAGGTGGTTGGGTCGGACGGGACGCGGATCAGGGTGCACCAGGGGTGCGGCACGCTGAGGCCGGGCACGCGGGTCTTCCGCAACCGTGATCACCGGTTCTGGAAGCTGCTCGAGGGAAAAACCGCAGTGCGCAGGGTGCCCCTCGACCTCTCCTTTCACGAGACGGGCAACGGGTTTGCCCTCCATGGACAGGATGCCGACGGCGTGCAGGCACAGGTCGCCCTGAAGACGCAGAAAGTGAAGGCGGACAACCCCGGGGCTGCCCTGGACACCATCAGGAAGCAGCTCTCCAGGTTGAACGGCACCATGTTCTCCCTGGCCTCCCTCACCCTGGACACCAGCCCCTGCTTCCTGCGCACCTCCGAGCTGAACAGGCTCAGGCGAGACCTCGTGGATGCACTGCTTGATGCCCGGGACAGGGCATACGTACGCCCCCTGCGCACGAAGGCGCCCGATCCCGACGCCACCTATCCCGCCACTGGTCTCGACTACCGCTTCAACATCGCAAACCAGAAGGCCGCAGCCTTCTACCGCAGGCACGGGGTGACTTCCCTGAAGCCCGCCTTTGAGCTTGAACGGCCGGGTCCAGGCGCAGTCATCATGACCACCCGGCACTGCCTGCGCCGCTGTCTGGGCTGCTGCCTGAGAGAGGGAACCGCTGAGCGCCTGAAGGGCCCCCTGTTCATGGAGCACGAGGGGCACCGCTTTTGCCTTGAGTTCGATTGCGCACGATGCGTGATGCTCGTGGTCATGGAATGAGGGGCTGTGACAAAAAAGGGGGAAGCGTTGCGCTTCCCGTATGAGGAGGTTAGAAGTCTTGTGCTGCACAACCTATAAGGTCACGAACCTCCTGTTTCAATCCCCCGGCACCGTCTTTTCATATCTTTTACCCGGCCCTTGCTTTTCTCATCGGATGCCCTGATAGTAGTTAGGTATAACGATTCGGGCGCATGACCTGTGCCAGAGGAGGGAACCCCATGGTAACCGCGATCATCCTGCTGAACGTTGTCCGCGAACACATCAACGAGACTGCCCAGGAACTCTCCGACCTGGAAGGCATGACCGAGGTCTTTTCCGTGAGCGGCAGGTACGACCTGGTGGCCGTTGCCCGGGTGAACAGCAACGAGGACCTTGCAGAGCTCGTCACCGGGAAGATGCTCAAGGTCAGGACCATAACGGGGAGCGAGACCATGCTGGCCTTCAGGACCTACTCCCGTCACGACCTGGAGGGCATGTTCTCTGTGGGTTTCGAGGGCTGATCCAGGCCCGGTAACCCTGCGCCATGCCTGACATGCGCTGCCTCTCCATGAAGACACGGACCTCGGGAGATACCTCCACCGGGGACCAGGGGGCGACCCCGTAGAACATCTTCGGGTCGAAGGGGTCCTGCTTCAGCGAAAAGCATACAGACCCGTCTTCCAGCGCGAGCAATGAGAGCAAGATGTTGGCAGGTGTATCAAACCCTAAGGATTCATGGTTCGGACCGAGGTTTTCGTCCAAGGATCCTCCCGGAATCGTCAAACAGGAAGACGTCAAAGCTGCCCGTGATGACCAAGACGCATTCCCATGTGTCTGGATGGCGAAGGGGGCGGAAGTATGCATTCCTCATGGAGGCTATAAGGAGCCTTTGAACCGGGTCGGCATGTGTCTCGTGCATGGTGTGGTGCGCACCTTCGCACAGAGGACTCTGCACGGCGCACGAGGTCGGTGATCATTACCGAGTCTACCGGTTTCAAGGAAACCGATCTTTCGTGCCTCCCGTGCATCTCAACACCATGAGGATACCATGGTCTGTGCTGGGATGATCCCCAGGGCGCACCCGTTGCCCGCGATGAGGTCGACTGTTACTCATAAGTACGGGCCACCTCGAATAATGCTCTTTTTCAAAAGTAGTCATCTCTGTATTGATTTTTCCATGCACTCCCTGTGAGGAATACCCTCCGAGGAGCACTTTCAGCTGATATTGATCATCTGTTTTGTGCTCTATGATCTCTTTGGAAACCGATCCCGACATTATGGACGCACCTCACCTGACTGTTGCCAGTGTCTGAAAACGGAACATGTTGTAGGCTAGGTTCCTCAAGCCGATCTTGACCCATGCCCGAGCAATTCCTATCGTGCTCAACAGCAGATCTCCAGCCATCATGGCTTGGACTCCAAATACATGCTCGATGCGGGACCGTACCTTCGACCGGGTGCGGTTCCCTCGTTTCTCCCAGTCCGTCAGCTTCCGGTGCCGATTACCACCTCCAGGGTCTTCACGGGCCTCCCTCTCTGATGCTCGATTCTTTGTATCTTCTCCCTTCATCGTCATCAGAGAGCCTGTTCCCTCCAGGCCCGCGCGGTCTGGGGGTACCCCCAGACCAGGGTTGCTTCCTTCTCCTTGTCTACCCCCTTAACCCCGAAAGTGGACTACTTTTAAATTCCCATTTCTGGCCTGGTTTATCATGCCCATTTACGCACAGAGGACTCTGCATGTTCATACGGGAAAACAGTCATTGTCCTGGAGGACGGCCAGGCGATTGACCCGGCGACGTGGCAGATGCTCAATTACGAGGTCGTGAAGGCCACGGAGAAGGAACGTGCGGCCCTGCGACGGATCGGGCTGTGAGACCGGGGCCCGGTGGGGGATGCTCGCCGGGCCGTGTTGTTTTTTAGGATTTGGGTATCTATAGGGTAGCTATCAATTTTATCGATCACCCGGAAATCAAGAGCCAGCGCAGGGATTTGAACCCTGGACCTGCTGATTACGAATCAGCTGCTCTACCACTGAGCTACGCTGGCACAGGAGATGTTTTTGACACAGACCCCTCGGGGTTGTCAATGGATTAAAGGGCTCTGCCGGTGTGGGTAGGCAGGTATGAAGGGACGGAACAGACGCCCCTTACAGGATCTGCCGCATGAACTGCTGGGCCCGCTCGTGCGTCGGGTTGGCGAAGAAGTGTTCGGGGGATCCCTCCTCCAGGATGACGCCATAGTCCATGAAGATGACACGGTCCGCCACCTCGCGGGCAAAGCCCATCTCGTGTGTCACCACGATCATGGTCATACCCTCCCTGGCCAGGTTCACCATGACGTCGAGCACCTCGCCGATCATCTCCGGGTCCAGGGCGGACGTCGGTTCGTCGAAGAGCATGAGCCGCGGCTGCATGGCGAGCGCCCGGGCGATGGCCACCCGCTGCTGCTGGCCGCCCGAGAGCTTGGTGGGGTACACGTGCGCCTTTTCCCGGATGCCCACCTTGTCCAGGAGTCTGAAGGCGACCTGTTCGGCCTCGGCCTTCGAGCGCTTGCGGACCACCTGCTGGGCAAGGGTGAGGTTCTGCAGCACGGTCTTGTGGGGGAACACGTTGAACTGCTGGAACACCATGCCAACCTCCACCCGCACCTTGTTGATGTCCACAGCCGGGTCGTAGATGTCGAAGCCGTCCACGACGATGGTGCCGCCGTTGATCTCCTCCAGCCGGTTCACCGAGCGCAGCAGGGTGCTCTTTCCCGAGCCCGAGGGGCCGATGATGACCACCTTCTCCCCCTCGTAGACGTCCAGCGACACGCTGTCCAGGGCCTTGAGCGCGCCGAAGTACTTGGTGACGCCCTTCATCTCCACCATCTTCTTCCGGCCGTCATTCCGCACTGATCTTTTCCTCCATGATGCTGATGAGCTTCGAGAAGAACAGGGTGATCATGAGGTACACGAGCGCCACCATGGTGTAGGTCTCGAAATAGGCGAAGCTCTGGGATGCGAATTCGCGGCCCCTTCTCAGCAGGTCGGCAACTGCCAGGATGGAGACCAGGGATGAATCCTTCAGGAGCGCCACGAACTCGTTGCCCACGGGCGGCAGGATGGTCTTGACCGCCTGGGGAAGGATGACATGGTACATGGACTGGGCGGGCGTCATGCCCAGCGACCGTGCCGCCTCTGTCTGGCCCTTGGGGATGGCCTGGATGCCGGCCCGGAAGATCTCGCCCATGTACGCCCCGTAGCACACACCCATGGCGATGACCGCGCTGGGCAGGGGCGGAAGCTGGACGAACCTCCCCAGGGCGAAGTAGATGTAGAAGAGCTGTGCCAGCAGGGGTATGCCCCGGATGACCTCCACGTACAGCGACGCGGTGCCGTTGATGAGCCTGTTCTTCGAGATCCTGCCCAGGCCCGTGAACAGGCCGATCACCAGTGCCAGAAGGATGGACAGCACCGTGACCTCGAAGGTCACCAGGATGCCGTCCGGCACGAACTTCATGATCTCCAGATACGGGTCCGGCTTGAAAATGCACAGACCCGCCGAGATCCCGATGGCGCCGAAGAATGCCACCCGCCAGGCAGTGAAGAGGCCGACATCCTCTTTTGAGGGGATGGCGGCCCCGTCGCCTACGTCGATGAGTACCTTCTTCGGTTCCTCGTTCTTCTTCTTCCTGAACCTCTTGGGTGCTATCTCAGCCACTTCTTCTCAAGCTCTTTGTCGATGCCCTTTTCCTGCACGGCCTTGATGCCCTTGTTGAGAAGGTCCACGAGCTGCTTGTTGCCCTTCTTCACCACGATGCCGTACTGCTCCTTCGTGAAGGGCTCTCCCACGATCATGAACTTGGCCTTGTACTCGGCGCGCTGCAGGGCATAGTCGGCGGCCACCGGGGTGTCGCAGACCACGCCGTGCACCCTGCCGGCTGCCATGTCCTCGAAGGCCAGGCCGATCTCGTCGTAGTTCTTGAGCTCGATGCCCTTCACCTTCTGGACCTCCATGGCGCCGGTGGTGCCGATCTGTGCGCCCACCTTCTTGCCCTTGAGGTCGGCGAGCGTCTTCACGCCCTTGGCGGTCTTGGGCACCACGAGGACCTGGCCTGCATTGATGTAGGGCTCCGAGAAGTCATACTTCTGCTTGCGCTCGTCCGTGATGGTGACCGACGAGATGACCGCGTGGTAGTTCCCCGTGTCCAGGCCTCCGAAGATACCGTCCCAGGCGACGTTCTTGAACTCCACGGTGAAGCCCGCCTCCTTGGCCACCGCGTTGAGGAAATCGATGTCGAACCCGATGATGTTCTTGTTTGCGTCGAGCATCTCCATGGGGGGCCAGGTGGCGTCCGTGGCCACGACCACCACCTTGGGAACTCCTCCGGCCTCCGCGGGTTGGGCAGCCTCTTCGCCGGGCGCTGCGGCCTGCTCGCCTGAAGGGGCCGCTCCCTCCGTCACCGCCGGCTGCTCGGTGGCCTTGTCCTGCTTCTGGCAACCGGAAACGAACATCAGAAGCCCGAACACCACTCCAAAACAGACTGCTGCAAAGAGTGTTTTGCTCCTCATAGAGTTTTCCCCCTCATACAAGATTTTGGTGCGTTCTGTACGTTGCTGCGGAAAGGCTTTCACTGGTGAGTACCATAAATTCTCAGGCCAGTCCATAGCCTTGCACCCTCCGGCGATCTTCTCTTCAGCGGCATTTTGCTTGACATCTGGACGGCAAGGTCCTATCTTCCATGCAGCATTTTTTGCGTATCCGTTTCAATGAGTTAGGCGGGAAGAATGGCAAAGGCCTCGGAGAAGCGCAGGGAAGAGACCAGAGACCGCATCATCATGGCGGCCTGCGAGCTCTTCAGCAAGTACGGATACCACAACACCCAGGTCATGGACATCGTCAAGGCCGTGGGCATGTCGGCCGGCACCTTCTACAACCATTTCAAAGACAAGCGCGACCTCTTCGAGCAGATCACCATCGAGAGCCTGGAGACGCTCAGGGTGACGGTAAAGAGCCTGCGCGAACCCATCGACATCTGGAGTCCCGAAGCACGCTTCGAGACACTGCTGAACACCTTCAACGCCATCTACGACTATGTTGACTCCAATCCCCAGCAGATCCTCATGCTCCTGCGGGTGAGCTTCGGAGTGGACGAGAAGCTCGACGGCAGTGTGTGGGACTATTTCCGGGGATTCGCCCAGGACGCAGGCGAGGACATCCAGCGCTGGATCGACGAAGGGGTCATCGAGGGCATCGATCCCATGATCTTCGGCACCGCGGTGATCGGCATGGTGTTGCAGCTCATCCACAACTACCTGGTGGAGAAGCGCTTCAAGCGCGAAGACATCATCGCCAGCCTCATCAAGATGATCATGGCCATGTTCGAGACCTACCTCACCGAGGAGGGCAGAAAGGCCGTGGACATGGCCCTGCTCAAAAGCCAGTACCCCGGCACCACGTCGTCGTAGAGGCATCGGCGGAAGCTGCCCCCGAACCACCTCCCTTGAATTTTCCCCCAGCTGTGATATGATATGACCCGGTTGAGGCTACAGCCTCCGCCGCCCCTGAAAGGCCATCTCCGGGCTGTTGCACTCGGGATGCGCTGACAGGGGATTTTATCACGATTCAATAGAAGAGGTCATCATGAAGCCGTTCTCATTGGTTGTATCCTTCGTGTGTATGCTCATGCTTGTCGGGTGCTCCACGATCAATATGGACTGGGAGAGGGCCCTGTCCATCAACACCCTGGAGGCCTACGACGAGTTCCTTAGGAAATACCCGGACAGCGAATATACTCAGCAGGCCCTCCAGAA
Source organism: Deltaproteobacteria bacterium (assembly GCA_029547045.1). Taxonomy (GTDB): domain Bacteria; phylum Desulfobacterota; class Desulfomonilia; order UBA1062; family UBA1062; genus MWEI01. The sequence goes on from JAKPQL010000076.1 coordinate 62,695, forward strand.
GGTGGAGCCCATGCGCTTCCAGAAGGCAAAGGATGAGGGCACCACCAGGGGCTACTCCCTGTACCTCATGAGGTACCCGGACGGATCGTCCGCCAGGAAGGCCAGGGCCCAGCTCAAGGCGCTCCGCTGCGCAGACAAGACCCTAGTGAAGCAGGGATCGCCGGCCTGGCTGAAACGGGGTGACGACTCCCACCCGTTGCGCAGGACGAGCTTCTACCTCGACAACTCCTACATCGGCGTTGAACCGAGCGACATCGGGAGGGGGTACAAGGCCTGCTGCGACGACCCCGACTTCCCCCTTGACCTTATGTGGGAGCAGGATCATCTGGTGTATTTCGGCGGCAAAGGGGTGATCGTGGGTCCGGACGGCACGCCCATGCTCATGGGGTATGACTGCAGATAGCCCGGCAGGCACCGCCACTGGTTGACAAAGACGGCGCATCCCGCTACACCTGAACGCAGAGCCGAATCGCCTATTCAAGGGAGGTTCCATGAATCTCGTCTATGAGAAGACCGGGCACATTGCAAGGATCGGACTGAACCGCCCCCAGCAGCTCAATGCCCTGGATCCGGGCATCCTCCTCGAACTGCACAAGACCTGGATCGACGTCAACGAAGACCCGCAGGTCCGGGTGGCCGTTCTGTACTCGGCCCTGCCCAGTATCTTCTGCGCGGGCATGGACCTGAAGACCGCCATCCCCATCCTCACCGGCGCACGCCAGCCCGAAAACGAGGCAGAGAAGTGGATTGCCTGCGGGTGGGACGGTTGCGGCGTGGGCGAGGCCATGCTCAAGATGAGCTTCGTGAACAAGCCCGTCATCGCTGCCATCCACGGCTACTGCCTCACCGGGGGGTTCGAGATGGTCATGGGCGCCGACCTGAGGGTGGCGTCCTTCGACGCGGTCTTCCAGATGCGCGAGGCAAGCCTGGGCATCATGCCCACGGGCGGCGGCAACGTCTTCCTCCCCCGCCACGTGGGGACCTGCAGGGCCCTGGAGATCCTGCTCACCGCGGGCAATTACGACGCGAAAACCATGTACGAGTGGGGCTTCCTCAACCGCGTGGTGGAAAAAGAGAAGCTCATGGACACCGCCATGGAGCTCGCCGGGAAGATCGCGGACAACGGGCCGCTCGCCACCCAGGGCATCATCCGCTTCAACCGGGAGATGCGCATGAGAGAGCTCAGGGACCTCTTCATCCGTGAGGTGGAGATCGGCATGCCCATCTTTGCCAGCCAGGACGCCCGCGAGGGCGTGCGCGCCCAGAAGGAGAAGAGGAAACCCGACTTCACCGGCACGTACTGAACGCACCCCATGACCGGCGGCACCGACCTGAAAAGCCTCTTCGAGCCGAGGAACATCGCCTTCATCGGCGCATCCACCAATGTGTTCAAGTGGGGGTTCAACATCCTCCACCACCTGGTGAACCGCGGGTTCACGGGCGGGATCTTCCCGGTGAACCCCAGGGGTGGTGAGTGGTTCGGACGCAGGGTGTACACGAGCCTGGACGAGATCCCCCAGGCCGTGGACCTGGCGGTGATCGTGGTGGCGGACTCCCTGGTCCTCGATTCCATCGCCCAGTGCGCGGCAAAAGGCATCCCGGCGGCCATCGTCATCACGGCGGGGTTCTCCGAGACTGGACAGGAAGGCGCCCGTCTTGAACGCCGGGTGGTGGAGGCGGCGCGCTCGGGCGGGATGCGCATCGTCGGGCCCAACACCATGGGCGTGTACAGCGCCTACCCGAGCACCATGCACGTCCTCATGGGATCCATGCCCCTGCAGCCCGGCTGCGTCGCTCTCGCGGTCCAGAGCGGCAACCTGGGAACATCCATCTCGTATCGTTTCCTGCGGAGAAAGGTCGGGATCAGCAGGCTCATCAGCACCGGGAACGAGGCGGACCTCACCATGGAGGACTTCCTGGAGTACCTCGAGCGCGACGAGCAGACGCGGATCATCTGCCTCTACGTGGAGGGCCTCCGGCGGCCGCGCCGGTTCTTCGAGACCGCCCGGAGGGTGTCGCCGGCCAAGCCCATCGTGCTCATCAGGGGCGGCAGGACAGCCCAGGGTGCCGCCGCCGCCCTTTCCCACACCGGCGCCCTGGCGGGTGACGATGCTGTGTTCAGCGCCATGTGCCGCCAGTCCGGCATCATCGAGGTGTCCACCATGGACGAGATGATAGACGTGACGGGCATGCTCATGCAGCCCCCCATGCCCGGCCGCAGGGTGGCCATCATCACCCTGGGCGGCGGCTGGGGTGTGCTGGCGACGGATGCCTGCGCAGCGGGCGGACTTTTTGTGGAACCCCTCTCGCAGGATCTGGTGCAGACCCTCGATACCATCCTGCCCCCCTACTGGAGCAGGGGCAACCCCATCGACCTGGTGGCCCCCTCCCGGGTGAGCGTCATCACGGACACCATCACCGAGCTCATGGAACATGCCAGCGTGGATGCCGTCCTCCTCATGGGCCTGGGCTACATGTCGCTGCGTGCCCGGAGCTGGATGCGCTCGGAAACCATACCGAAGGAGGCGGTGCAGGAGGCCTCCGAACTCATGATGGAGGAGGAGGCGCGACTCTTCGGTCTCGTGGCCGGGCTCATCGGGACCTACCGCCGTCCCATCGTGCCGGTCATCGACATCATGAGCTTCGACATCCGCTTCGACAACAACCCGGTGGATTTCCTGGACAGCCGCGGCATCATGTCCTACAGCGCACCTGACAGGGCTGTGGCAGCCCTTGCAAAGGCCGCCGGCTACCACCAGTGGGTTCGCCGGACATCAGGGATGGACCTGCAGCCATGAGAAGAGTCGCATCCCTGGCGGCCTTGTTCCTCAGGTCCCGCATCCTGGGCCGCGCCATCCCGCTCATCGCCAGCGTCAAGCTCACCTACCGCTGCAACCTCTCGTGCAGCGCCTGCCCCTTCCACCGCCTCGCCGCAACGCCCGGCACACACATGGACTGGGCCACGGCCACCGGATCGCTGGACACCCTCTCCGAGATGGGGTGCCCCATCGTGGTCTTCGAAGGCGGCGAACCCCTGCTGTGGTCGGATGGAGAGCATACCTTCACCGACCTGGCCCGCTACGCACGGGAGCGGTTCGTCTGCACGGCGGCCACCACCAACGGCACACTTCCCCTGGATGTCCCCACCGACGTGCTCTGGGTCAGCCTCGACGGGACGAGAGAGACGCACAACCTCCTCAGGAGCGGCTCGTACGATGACGTGATGGCCAGCATCAGGTCTTCCCGGCACAGGAGGCTCTATGTACACACCACCCTGAACAGGATGAACTTTCAGGAGCTCCCCGAGATGGTGCGGATGGTCAGCGGCATGCCCACCGTGTCCGGCATCACGGTGCAGCTCTTCTACCCGTACAACCGGGGCGAGGAGAACCTCGCCCTGAGCGTCCAGCAGCGCCGCGAGGCGCTGGCGGGAGTGCTCAGGCTCAAGCGGCAGGGGTTTCCCGTCCTGAACTCCTCCTGGGGCATCCACGCCATGATGGACAACACCTGGACATGCAGACAGGACCTGCTCGTAAACGTCAACCCGGACGGGAGCGTTTCTCAGGGCTGCTACGTGAAGGACCGGAGCGATGTGGTGTGCAGCCAGTGCGGGTTCACCCCCGTGGCCGAGGCCTCCGGCGCCTTCAGCCTCAGACCCGGCGCGATCGTGGCGGGCCTGCGTATCTTTCTCTGATCAGCGCAGCCTGTCCAGCCTCACCTCCATCCTCGTACGGTCCCTCTCGTTCATCTCCTTCATGGCCATGCCGCGACGGTACAGGTCGCGGGCATTGCCGACCCTGCCCTGCTTCTCGTAGATCTCGCCCAGGAGCAGGTACGCCTCACCATTGAGCGGGTACGAGGAGATGAGGCCTTCGAGGACCTCCACGGCCTCCTTCCAGTCGCCGCCTTTCTTCAGGAGGGTGGCCAGGAGAAAACCGTGCTTCTCGACGGGCTGGACCCGGTGGGCGATCCGCGCCCAGTGCACGGCGTCCGTGATCCGATCCTTGGACAGGATGACACCCAGGTTGTACGCCGCGCCTGCAAGGTTCGGATCCCTTTCCAGGGCCTTCTTCATGTACTGCTCGGCCTCTGCGGTACGGCCCTGGTCGTTCCTCAACAGCCCCATGTTGTACAGCGCTGCTGCATTGTCAGGCTCCAGGCTGAGCGCCTTGCTCAGGGCGAGCTCCGCCTTCTCGAGCCTTCCCAGGGCGGCCTGGGCAATGGATGCGCTCACATAGGGCTGCACCGCCCGGGGGTTCATCTTCGAGGCCGCGGCAAATGCGATGAGCGCGTTGTCCGCGTCACCCTGTCCGAGGAAGTAGGCACCCATTCCCATGTGCGAGGTCCAGTCGTCCTGGCGCACCGCCAGGGACGAGAGATACTCGCCGGATGCCCTGGCCAGGGCCTGGGCCTGTTCCGGCTGGAGGGCGGTCTTCCCCGCACCGGCGAGCGAGGATGCGGATCTTATCCGGACAAGCCGCACCGGGTCCCCTGCCGCAGCGGCGAGCTGCCCGATGACCCCCTTGTCCAGGACGCCTCCGAGCCCCTGTGCAGCAGCCGAGCGGACCAGGGGGGACCGGTCCTTGAGGGCCGCGAGGAGGGCCGGGACCTTTCTACGGTCGTCATAGCCGTTCATGAGCCTGATGAGGGAGGCGGCGTGTACCTCGTCCCTGTCCCTGGATGTGACGGCGGAGAGCATCTCGTCGAAGCGCGACCAGTCCTTCTTCCTCGCCGCATCGATAAGCTGCGCCCGCGCGATCACCCTTGTCTGGTAGTCCGTTGCATGCCATTTCCCGAGCTGCTGCTCCGCCCAGGTATTGTCCCTGTCCTTATGGCAGGCGGTGCAGGCGTTCGGCGACCTGAAGGCCATGGACGCCCGGGGAGCGGGGGGAAGCATGGAGTGGTCGGTATTCCCTCTGCCGCCTGGCCCCAGCTTCGCCATGTGGCAGGAGATGCACAAGCCGCCGGGCCCTGAGGGTGAATGGTGCGTGTGGGCGGCGGCGTTGCCCACGATGGCCGCATGGCAGGGAAGGCAGGCGTTGTTGGCCCGTTCCCTTCCAGCAAAGCGGTACGCTCCGCCCAGGGTGTGGCACGAAAGGCAGTGAAGCCTGCCCGACCGGGCGCACGGACTCATGAGCCAGGAGGTGTATGTGAGGGTGTCCCCGAGGTTCCTCCCGTCCGGTGAGAACCCGGTATGCTCCAGCATCGCGATGTCGTAGTGATCGAACAGCGGTTCGCCGGGTACGAAGGATGCGGTGATGGGTGATACAAGGCCGTGGCAGGATCCGCACAGGGCGTCGACCCGTTCTGCCGGGAGACTCCGGGTACTCGTGAGCATCAGGTCCCTGCCGGCCGCCCCCTGGGTACTCCTGAAGGTCTCTTCGTGCCTTGCAACCGGTCCGTGGCAGGCCTCGCACATGATGCCGGGCTCCTTGGGCATGGAGGCATAGGAATCCGACTTGAGATCGTAGGGTGCCGAGACCTGGCTCACATGGCAGCCGTAGCAGGTGCTGCTGAACACCTGCAACTGGGAGGACTTGGGGTCAGCATCCACGAGGGCATGGGTAACGCCGCTTTGAGAGGTCGCTATCCAGGCCTTCTTCTCCCTCTCGAACGCCAGGGGGAGGATCAAGAACCTTCCCCTGGCACCCGGCGTGAGGAAGAACAGTACCCTCCCCCCCCCAAGAACATGTTCAACCGGATACTCCTTGGTCTCCCACGGCCACTGGCCCTTTGCCACCATGCGGCCCGTGCCGCCTCCCACCTCTGCCTGATAGGTGACGCCGCCGATGGTGATGGTGCCCTTGTGCGCGTTCAGTGTCCTCTGGGCAAGTTCCTTCGAGTAGGGTCGTGCTGCTGACCCGTGGGCCGAACCGCTCCATTGATCGAAAAAGCCTGCATGGCACTGCCTGCACGCCGCGGCAGAGACCTGCGTGGCTGGCTCAGAGGGGGTGTTCTGCGCCATGACGTGAAGCCGGTGGTCAAGGAAGGTGCAGAGCCCCATTGCCAGGAAGACGACCGGTGCCCAGAGCATGCCCAGATACAAGGTTCCTCTCTTCATGATTCCCCACATACACGTTCATTCCATCTGGATTTTATCCCACGGGGACTATTGTACCTACCCGGTCGCGCGTGTCCACCACTTTTCCCATGGAGACCCAGGTACATGTCAGAACCGGATGACGCCCAGGGAGAAATACGCTGCGGTTGCGCCGTGCTCTGCGCGGCCAACGCCGATGTACAGCGGCCCGAGCCTGGAGTCGGCCACGACGAACAGGCTCCCCGCATTGATGACATCGTCCGCCGTGATGTCGGACCTGTCCTGCCAGGCATTCCCGGCCTCGCAGGAGAGCCCTGCGTAGAGCCCTCTCCCCAGGAAGGCCGGGAGCTCCATGACCCGGTACGAGTATATGATGCCGCCGAAGAGCACGTGGTTCCCGGAGAGCTGGTTCGTGTTCAGTCCGGAGAGATCGAACAGGCCGCCCAGGAAGAACCCGTGGGACAGGGTGTCGGTCGTGTCGAAGTTCGAATCCGCCCTGGCGCGGAAAATCACGGCATGTCTCCCGTACGAGATCGCCCCGGTGAGCGCTGTATCCAGGGCCTCATAGTTCTCGTCGGAGCCAAGATGCTTTCGCCCATAGAGATACCCCCCCTCAAGCCGTACGCCGTCCCGGGGGAAATACGGGCTGTCCAGCTGGTCCACGTTGAATCTGATCCGGTACGCACCCTCATCCTTCCTGATGGTGGGGAGCACCTGTATACCGGTATCCAGCGAGGCCTTCGACCTGCCCCATACATAGCCGAGCCTGACCTCGCCGTACTCCCCCATCTGCACCCCGAGGTCCATGCCCGCAGATGGCCGCGTGAGTTGGTACCGTGCGAAGGGTGTGTCCGAATTACACTCGAGGTATATATTCACCAGGTCATCTTTGTATTCGGCGAAGGGCGCCATGAACATGTGCCAGGCATAGGGGCTCAGGGGCTGGTAGAACTCGGTGAAGAACCGCTCGTCCTGTCCCAGCCAGAACTCGTTCTTCCACTGTCCTCCCAGGGTGTTCAGCCTCGACATGGTGTACTTGAGAAGGAGCTGGTAGCTGTTGTCTTTGTCCATGTCCGAGGACAGCTCCATGCCTATGTCCAGGGAATGCAGCACCGTGCCCTTTTCCCGCGCCGAAATGAGCAGACCTTCCCTGCCGTCCTCCTCCACCACGCGGAAATCGATGTCCTCGAGATCGTCCCGCTTGTAGAGCTCGAAGATGTCCCTGGCAAGGATCTGCTTTTCCATGACATTATGAGGCCTGATCCCGACGAGGCGCAGGAAAAAGCCTGAGGCGAGGAGATCCTTCTGCTCCATCCTGACGAACTCGATGGACGTCACGGGTATTGTCCGAGACCGGCAGGTCTCCCTGAAGCGCCGGTACTGTTCCTCGTCCAGGGCATACCGCTGCAGTTCCTCCCGGCGGTCAAGCGCAGCCGCGGCCCCTGCCTGAATGGCATCGGGCATGCGGTCGAAGCTCGCCGTGGTGATCCCTGTAAGATCGGGTTCTATGACCAGGTCCCGGTCCGTGAGCTGATTCACCTGGGCCTGCACATTCCTGTTGGTGAGGATGTTTGTGGTCTGGTCTATGACGGAGAGAAAGCTCTTCAGCTCCTCCTCCCTGCTCAGCGGGGTGCCGATGTTCACGGCAATCACGACATCGGCACCCATCTCACGCACCGTGTCGATGGGCAGGTTCCGGGAGACGCCGCCATCCACGAGCAGCCTGCCGTCAATGTGCACGGGCGGGACTGCTCCGGGGATGGCCATGCTCGCCCTCAGCGCCCTGGCCAGATCGCCCCGGGGAATGACCACCGGGTCCCCGGTGACGAGATCCGTGGCCACTGCGCGGAAGGGGATGGGAAGGGCATCGAAGTCGTCAGGGGCCTTGAGTGTGAGCGATCGCAGGAACAGGTCGATGCGCTTGCCGGAAATGATGCCCATGGGGAGATGCACGCCCTCCGTGAGGTCGAAATCCATGTGCGTGATGTAGGGGCATGTATCGGATTTGTTCCTGTACATCTCCTGCCGGCGGGGGATCTCGTCGGTGAAGATCTCCTGCCAGTCCACCTGGGTCGTTATGCGCTCTATCTCGTCCAGGGGCATGCCCATGGCGTAAAGACCGCCAACAATGGCCCCCATGCTGGTGCCGGCGATGCAGTCCACCGGGACGCGCATCTCCTCGAGCACCCTGAGCACCCCCACGTGGGCAGCGCCACGGGCGCCGCCCCCGCTGAGCACCACGCCTACCCGCGGTCTTTCTCCCGGCTGCTCCTGGGCGCCAAGGACTGTGGGAAGAAGATTCCAGGAATGGAAGATCATGACGATGAGCATGCCCGCCCGGACCAGGAATGCGGCCGCACAAGCCGTTGGAGTGGAAGGATTCTTCATGATATCAAGCCGATGGAAGAGTATGTACAGACGCAACTACAGATTGCCATGCCGGCCACAGCCCCTTTCCATACAATACCACGACCCTTCCCGGGAGGTTATGTGCAAGTATTTACATAATGCATCCTTTCTCTGCCCATTGCATCAAAATAATTGAACACACGATTTTAACCTCCTCTTAAGGGATGGCGCGTCCTATGCCCTAACCGCCATCCTATTTTTTTACCTGTTTTCCGGACAACCCCTTACCGGGACCGGGCTTTTTGCATATCACCCAAGGTCACCCTTTGACTTTTCCCGGAAATGCCCTATGCAATTTGAAACTATTCACGAGGAGGTACACCATGCACCTGTCAGAATATTTCGAGCATGCCAAGGGAAAGGGGGTACTCGCCACAGCGGATGCATCCGGCCGGGTCAATGGTGCCGTGTATGCAAAGCCACATTTCCTCGACGAGGAGACCGTGGCATTCATCATGGCCGAGCGGCTCACCCGGGAGAACCTCACGTCCAACCCCCATGCGGCATATGTTTTCCTGGAAGACGGGGAGAAATACGTCGGAAGGCGGCTCCACCTCACCAGGATCAGTGAGGAGCAGGACTCCGCTCTCATCGAGAAAATGCGCAGGTCTCGTCACGGAACATCCCACGATTCCGGGAAGCAGGAGCAGAGATACCTCGTCACCTTCAGGATAGACAGGGTGTTCCCCCTGGTGGGAAGCGGGGAATAGGCAGCTGCACGCAGCGGACTGCTCAGGCGCTCCTGCGCCATCGGGCAGTCATGGCCCCGAACGTGCCGCCGAACCCCATGAATGCCGCTGCAGCCTTGACGAGAAAACCCGCAACGGGCACGAAGCCGATCACGAAGAGCACCAGCGTGCCCACCAGGGTCTCCAGTACCATGGGTCGTCCGGGCCAGTTCACGGCAATGCTGATCCTCTTGCCGATGAGCTGGGCAACGGCGATATACCCGATCAGGAAAGCACACCCTATGCAGAGTGCGAACAGGGGAATCAGGAGTATCCCCACCACGGTGGCGACGAGCAGCAGGGTCACCGGCACCGTCAGGGCGGTCCCCAGGAACCCCATAGCCAGCGTTCGAAGCGTGTGGTGCTCCACCTCACAGGATACCGCCCCGATGGCCGCAGGAATAACGGCGGCTGCGGCCAGGGCGACGAGGATGAACCCTGTTGCGGCAAGCCATCTCAGGGCGGAGAAGATGCGTTCCGGGACTTCCATGCTCGGGATGCTGATGTCCCTGAGCCTGTTCGCCAGAGACCCCATGGACTCCGTGTCCACCACGGTGATCTCTCCCTGCACCCGGGCCCCCTCCTCCTGGACCACCGGACCTCCGATGCACACGATGTCCCCTTCCACCAGGGATGCATGACCGAGGTAGACGGCACCGGCCACGGCCACGACACTCCCGCGCACGCATCCCTGCACGACCACGTTCCCGCCCAGGGCTACTGCCAGCTCTGCCACAGTCCCCACCTCCACCTCCACGTCCTTGCCGATGGCGATGAGGTTGTCGCCCCGGGCCTGTTCCTGGAAGCACAGGCCAGGGCAGGTCAGTCCGAAAAGGAGCGAGAACGCCGCGACGACCATGACTATGCATGTCTTTTTCATCAGGCCCGCACCTTTCCGGAAACCCGCACTGCAAGCAATGTGGTGATATAGCATGCCCCGGCTATGAGGATGATGGTGGCACCCGCGGGAAGGTCTGGGCCATAGCTCACGGCCATGCCGCCCGTGGTGAAAACGAGGGTGAGCAGGCTCGAAAGGACCATCATGTGCCACAGCTTCCTGGATAACTGCGAGGCAATGGCAGCAGGCAGGGTGAGCAGCGCGATCACCATGACGATGCCCACCACCGTCACCAGGAGGACCACCGTGAGGGCGGTGAGGCAGAGCAGCAGGATGTGGTAGAGATCCACCCTGAGCCCCCTGATCCTGGCGAATTCCTCGTCAAAGCACACGGCGAGGAGCTTGTTGTAGAACAGCAGCCCGGTGCCCACCACCAGCGCATCCAGGCCGCCGATGAGCCAGAGGTCTTCGGGGCTCACCATGAGGATGCTGCCGAAGAGGTAGCTCATGAGGTCCTCGTTGTAGCCCGGCGTCCTGAATATGAAGAGCAGCCCCGCGGCCATGCCGATGGCCCAGACCGCCCCGATCACGGTGTCCTCGCGCTCTTGTGCCGCGATGCGCACCCAGGCGATGATGACAGCGGAGACCAGGGCGGCGGCCACCGCCCCGACGAGGGGATCGAACCATGTCCAGCCGAGGACCACCTGGCAGTAGCGTGCCCCGCCCATACCTCCCAGGATGCTGTGGGCAATGGCCCCGGCCACCGAGGTTATGCGCCTGGTCACCACGTAGGTCCCCACGATGCCGCAGGCGATGCTCGCGAGCACCCCGGTGAGAAGGGCATACCGGAGAAAGGAATGCCCGGAGAGATCAGTGATAAATTCAGCCATGGCGATCTCCCCTGCCGGTGACGGCATCATGTCTGATCATGTGCATGTCGCTGCCGTAGACGGCACTGATCATCTCGCCCGATATGTCGCAGGTGGGGTGGGTTACGAGCCTCCTGTTCACGCACGCCACGTTCTTCACGTAGCGCGAGACGAATCCGAGGTCATGGGTCACGAGCATGATGGTCATGGAGTCGTTGAGCCTCTTGAGGAGTTCGTACAGCTCGTTCTCCACGACCACGTCGACGTTCGACGTGGGCTCGTCGAGGATCAGGAGATCGGGCTTGACGGCGAGCGCCCGGGCAAGGAGCACACGCTGGGACTGTCCGCCCGAGAGCGACGAGAACGGGCGATGCATGAAGTCCCGCATCTCCACCATGTCCAGGGCCTGTTCCGCGCAGACGCGGTCTTCACGGGAATAGAACCCCATGGCCGACAGGGAGCCGAGCCTTCCCATGAGGACCACGTCCTTGACGCTCACCGGGAAGAGGGGATCCAGCGCCGTTTTCTGGGGCATGTACCCGATGCGCGAGCGCGCCCGCTCCGGAGATGTGCCGAAGACCCGCACGGTACCCGAGCGGGCCTTTATAAGCCCGAGGATGAGCCTGAGCATGGTGGTCTTGCCACCGCCGTTGGGACCCACGAGGGAAAAAAAGTCGCCCTCGTGGACGGTGAAGCTGGCATCCTCGAGAACCAGGTTCCCGTCATAGGCGAAACTCACCCTGTCGAACTCCACCACCGGGGTCTGCGATCCGTCCATGTTCCCCGCCTTTCTTCAATGGCGGCGCGTAGCCGTGCCGCGCCCTTCATCCCGGAGCCGGGCGCTCCGGATAGTGTCTGCCATGTTCCTCATCTCAGCCATGTACTCCCTGGGGAGCGGGTCTATGGGCACCACTGTGCCGCCGATCTCCCGGGCTACGGCCTGTGCGTTTTTCCGGGAGAACTGCGGCTGGACAAAGATCACCCGGACTCCCTCGGACCTGGCCTGCCTGACGATTCTCGCCAACTGCCTGGCACTGGGCTCCTTGCCCCCGAGCTCCACCGGGACCTGGACGAACCCGTATGCTTCTGCCAGGTAACCGAAGGCCGGGTGAAAGACATAGATCCTCGAACCCTTCAGGGGCGCGAGGATCTTCCCGAGTTCCCCGTGGAGCCTGTCCAGATCGGCCAGGAATGCATCGAGGTTTTTCTCGTACCTGCCACGGTTCGCAGGATCCATGCGCACCAGGGCCGTGCAGATGGTACGGGCCTGGACCTTGACCCTGGCCGGGTCGAGCCAGATATGCGGGTCGGCCGGACCCTCACCCTGCGCGTGATGGCGCACCCCGTGGGTCACATGGTCGTCATGGCCTGCCAGGGGCAGGAGCTCAACGCCTTCTCTGGTGTCCACGATGGAGAGACCCTGGAATGATTTGGATATCTTTGGCAGCAGAGCGTTCTCGAAGGGGACCCCGATCCTGAAGAATACCCTTGCCTGCGCCAGTTTCGCCATCTGCCTCGGGGTCGGCTCAAAGGTGTGCGGCGACTGTCCCGGGCCCACCAGCACCTCCACGGTCACGCGGTCTCCTCCTATACGCTCCACGAAATAGGCCTGCGGGAGCACACTGACGAAAACGCCGATCCTGTCCGGCGCGGCGCAGTCCGCCGATGCGGGAACGGCAAGGAACAGGAGGGTCATGGGGAGCAGGGTGGCAAATCCGGTGAATGCCAGCCGAATCCTCGTTTGCCCCCCCTGAACGATCATGCCCACCGGAATATCTCCGCTACCCGGCCTGCTGGCCGGTCATGCAGACCAGATACCGTTCCCTGCAGTCCGAGCAGGTCTGTACCGTGTGATTCGCGCAGAAGTCTTCCCAGTGCCCTTTCTGGTTCGGCGTGAGGATCCCGGTGCCGTTGCACAGGGGACAGGTGCTGCCGAGCGCCGACAGGATAGCGCACCTGATGAACTCTGAGCGGTTCGGGATATCCCTGATGATCTGGAGAAGCCCTTCATCCACCTTGAAGGTGATGACCCCCTGTTTCTTCATGGCTGTGGACCTCCTGCGTGCATGATGGTATTACTATGTAATACACTCCTGTTCGACCATGTCAAGCCTGTATCCATGGATTCCCCTCCTCCGGAGAGTATTCGGGCTCATGCTAGAGGTTTTCTGTTGAGAAATCACTCCATGAACGTATTATGTGCAGCATGGACTCAGGCAGGACCAGTCTTGCAGGAGCGTCTCCCTTTCTCCGCACCCATGCCACCCGGCACATCCACGCGGGAGGGTTCGGCTTCCATCACCTCCACGCCGGGTCCGGCAGGCCGCTTATCCTGGTCCACGGCGGCGGCATGTGGCTCTATACGTACCGCCACATCATCAGCCCGCTTTCCCGGTCCTTCTCGGTCTTTGCTTTGGACATGCCGGGTTACGGGTACACTACGCTGCCCGACGACGCTGTTCCCATGAGCCTCGGGACCATGACCACGGCCCTGAAGGGGTTCATGACCGCCCTCGGCCTGGACAGAGCCTCGTTCGTCGGCCACTCCTGGGGAGGGGGCTGGGTGCTTGCCTTTGCCCTGGCCTTTCCCTCCATGGCGGACAGGCTCGTGCTCATGGACTCCAGCGGACTGGACGTACCCGACGTCATGGAGTGGGAACTCCTGAAGATACCGGTGCTGGGAGAGATCCTTCTGCGGGTCCTCACCCAGGGCATGGTGCGCAGGAGGCTCATGAAGTCCTTTCACGACCCTTTCCTGGTGGACAGCGCCATGGCGCAGGAGGTCTATCTGCCCTTGAAGATCCCGGCAAACCGGAAGGCCCAGGCAGCAGCCTCGCGCAACCTGTCATGGAAGAGCGTGGAGGCCGGGCTTCCTGCCCTGAGGAACCAGTCCATGCTCATCTGGGGTGCCCAGGACAGATACCTGGATGTCTCCCTGGCCAGCCGTTTCTCGGAGAGACTCCCCGGTCTGCGGGTGGAGATCATCCCCGGATGCGGCCACTGCCCCCACGAGGAAAAGCCCTCCAGGGTCGTGGAGCTCGTGCATGATTTTTTCAGAACCCCGTGAGGCCTCACCCCTTGCCGTACCCCACCGGCATGACGAGGAGGGGGTCGATCCCTGTCCTGGCCCTGATGACACGCCGCACCTCGGCATTGGTGAAGGCCCCCACGACGGCCGCCTCCAGACCCAGTGCCAGGGACTGCAGGAAGATGTTCTGGGCCATGTGTCCCGATTCGATGACCGCATAGCGCTCTCCCCTGGTGCCGTACTTGCCCGTGATGCGGTGGTACTCGGCGCAGATAACGATGCTCAGCGGTGCCTTGGCCATCCAGAACTGGGAAAGCGAGGCCCTGGCGAGTTCTTCCCGGTGGTCACCCTCGGCGACAAGGCTCATTGCGTGCTCCCTGGGTTCGTGGTGATAGATGCCTGCGCCCAGGTCGACCACCCCGTCGTGTCCCACCACCGCGAACAGCTCCAGGGGATAGAGCGCACCGGCAGAGGGTGACGCACGCTTGAATCCCCTGGGATCCGTGATGCCCTGGGCCGACCAGAGTATCTGCGAGAGCTGTTCCAGCGTGAGGGTCTTCGGGGAGAAGGACCGCACCGTACGCCTGACGCTGATGGCCTTTTCCACCGACAGCGACCCGTCGAGCCTGGGTTTGGGCAGCTTCATCCTCGCCTCCTTTCCTGTCCCGGCCAGCACGGGCAGGACAGATGGAAAATGCACGGCAAGGAACCACACGGGCAGACATGCCATGAAGCCGCCCATGGCACGCAGCGCCTCGCGCCTGCCCATGCGTTCCTGTCTCCTCTCCCTGATGGCAGAACCAGACATTCCCTTATCCATCACTGATCAGGGTAGTGCTCGCGCATCCGTGCAAGCATCCCGCGCATTTCCAGCACGCAGGATTCCGGCTTTAGGATCCTCGCCTCCTCCCCGAAGGAAAGCACCCAGGAGAGGAACTCCCTGAGAGACGACACGCTGAAGGAAATCCGCACGGTTGCATCCCCGAGCCGGCTGATCCGCTGGTCCGGGCTCCAGAACCGCTCCGAGACGTACCGGGCGGAAAGCCCGGTGAATTCCACCTCCACAGGAAACGCGCGGTCCTTGATGATGCCGAAGTTCTGGTTGTATATCCGCTCGAAGTCGTAATCCGTGGGGTACTCGAAGACCTCACCGGTCAGCTCCACCCTCTTCAGGCGGTGGACTGCCAGCAGGGGGTCGTACTCGTGCCGGCCTCGGGCATGCCCGGGCTTCCCCGCGTACCGCGCGCTCAGGTACATGGTGTCGTTGTGCGAGAAGATCTTCAGGGGCAAGACGAGGAAACGCTTGGACCGTTCCGAGGTGAGCGACCGGTATGTCACCATGCACACCCGGTGCTGCTCCATGGCCTTGAGCAGCGTGCGGATGCTCTCCTCGTGCGGCGTGTAATCGATGCTGCCCGGCCGGTACGAGGTGAAATGGCCCCGCACCCGGTCGGTCTCGGAACCTGCCAGGGCAAGGTTCTTCTCCAGGGCCACGGAGGCCTCCTCGAAGAGCATGTCCCCCAGCAGGTGCCGGGCAAAGGCTTGGCACATGAGGAGCACGTTCATCTCGCTCCCGGTCATGGCAAGCGCCGGCGGCACCCTGCCGGGCCTCTTGAGACGATAGTACTTGTTCCTGTCCCTGATCGTCTCCTCGATCTCCACGCCGTAGGACCTCCGGATATCCTCCATGAGCCTGAGCACGGTCTGCTTTGAGCATGTGAGCATCCTGCTGAGCTCGCTGAGCGAGTAACTCTGCCCCGAGAAGAGGAGCTTTGCGAAGAGTTTTATGATCTTTTCCCCATATGTTGCGTATGGGCTCAATTTTTCAGGCAAATATGTTTACCCTCCCCCGTCCTTCATTCCGCGGTATGGAACGATGCCATGGTAGCATCCCTGCATGAAGATGGAAAGGGGGTGCATCCGATGCAATCGTGGCGAGAGGGAATGGCGGTGTTCATCATCATCATGGCGCTCCTGGCAACAGTGCTGGGTCAGCACGGGACGCAGGTTCCGGGGTGCGGGGAGAGCGGGAGGTGGACATGCATGAACCATCACCGGGAACCCGTCTCCATGAGCAACCAGGCCCGGCACAATCCGATGCAGCTTGAGGTCATCACGCTCATGCCGGGTCCCGGTACGGGCGGGGTGCCTTGTACCTTCTTCAGGTGACCAGGAACTCCGGCTCCTCGCCCCTGAGCACCCGCGCTATGTTGGCCGCAGCCTGGGTGATGATGCCGTCCTCGGACCGGTCGCTGATGCCCGCCATGTGCGGGGTGAGGAGGAGGCGGTCGCTCTCCACGTCCATGAGGGGGTGGTACGGGCCAAGGGGCTCTTCCGAGAACACGTCCATGGCCGCACCCGCGATGCGGCCCTCGCTGATGGCCTGTGCGAGGGCATGTTCGTCCACGAGCTCATGCCTGGCCACGTTGATGAGGATGGCGCTGCACTTCATGGAGGCAAGGGCCTGGGAGTCGATCATGTTCCGCGTCTGGGGGGTCAGTGCCGCGTGGATGCTCACCACGTCCGACCTTCCCAGCAGGTCGCTGAGCATGGCATACTCCACCCCGAGTTCCTGCTCCGCCAGTGGCGTGGGCCGGAGCACGTCGTGGTAGAGGACATGCCGGACCTCGAAGGCCCTGAGACGACGGGCCACCTCCCTGCCTGTCCGCCCAAGCCCGACAATGCCCCAGATCTTGCCCTTGAGGTCGGCTGGCCTGACGCTCGTCTGCGACCATTCGCCCAGCCTGGTGGCGACATGGGCGTGGAACAGGTTCCTCAGCAGGCACAGGCCGCAGGCCAGGGTGTGTTCCGCCACGCTTACAGGGTTCGGGGCCGCGGTGTTCGCCACCCTGATACCCCTGGAACGGCAGGCATCGAGGTCGATGGGACCGGGCTGCTGGATGAGCTTCAGGGCACGGGCGGAACCGATCATATCCGAGGTGACGCGTTTTTCAAAGGTGTAGTCGGCCAGAACCGCGTCTGCTTCCGCCATGGCGTGACGGATCTGGTCTTCGGACATGTTCCTGGCATTGACCACCTCGAACTCCGGCACACCGGGCGTCTGCTCGATGAGGAGCTTGACGAAATCCGCCGGCAACGGGGCCAGCGAAAGGACTGTACGTCTCATGAGCCACCCCCCTCTCTCCCTGTGTCTTTCGCCCATGCGCGAGAACGTGAACAGCACCCTGTGGAGAACGGAATGAGAGAAAATCACATCGTTGTAATAAGTACTCCTCAGATCGAAGAAATCAAGGCCCCGACGCTTCCGCCGACGAATCACCTCTTTGCCCGGTCCTTGCATACGGGTATAATGAGGTGATCCGCATGCACGCACCGGGGAGGGCCCATGATACCATATGCCGTCATCGAAGCCGAATCGGAGTGCCTCAGTGAGGAGGCGATCCGTCTCCGCAGGGACTTCCACGCCCATCCCGAGCTGGGCTTCCAGGAGCACAGGACGGCTGGTATCATTGCCCGGTACTGCGCCGGTCTGGGGCTCGAGGTGAAGACGGGCGTGGCCCGCACCGGGGTAACTGCCCTCCTGAGGGGTGCGCTCCCGGGCAGGACGGTGATGCTGCGCGCCGACATGGACGCCCTGCCCATCCAGGAGCTCACCGATGCTGACTACCGGTCCACTACACCGGGCGTCATGCACGCCTGCGGCCATGACGGCCACATGGCCATCCTCCTGGGGACTGCCTCGCTCCTCGCGGCCCACCGCCACGCCCTGCGGGGGAACGTCCTGTTCGTGTTCCAGCCCGCGGAAGAGA
This sequence comes from Deltaproteobacteria bacterium, assembly GCA_029547045.1. GTDB lineage: Bacteria > Desulfobacterota > Desulfomonilia > UBA1062 > UBA1062 > MWEI01. The sequence goes on from JAKPQL010000076.1 coordinate 80,377, forward strand.
ACCTCGGAGGTGCCAGGCTCATGATCGAGGAGGGGGTGCTGGGAAACCCAGCGGTGGACGCGGCATTCGGGCTGCACCTCATCAGCATCCTGCCTCGGGGGTACATCGGGACCTGCAGGGGCCCGTTCATGGCCGCCATGGATACCTTTACCATCCGCGTCCGGGGTAGGTCAGGGCACTCGGCCATGCCCGACGGGTCGGTGGACGCCATCTCCCTGAGCGCGCGCATCATCGCGGGGCTGGGCGAGGGTGTCAGGCAGGGACTCCCCCCGGGGAGCAGACACCTGGTGAACATCGGCATGGTGCGCGGGGGCTCGGCACCCAACATTGTTGCCGACCTGGTGGAGATGGAGGGTACGGTGCGCTGCCTGGACGAGCAGGACCACCCCAAGATACCCGAGCTTATGGATGGGTTCCTGCGGAAGACCGCCCAAGCCTGCGGCGGCTCCTGTGAGCTCATCTACGAACACGGCTATCCCCTGACAGTGAACGACCCGGCCATGACGGAGATCGTCATGGCAGCGGGAAGTCTCGTGGTCGGCGCAGACCATGTCATGGACCTGCCTCCGTCCATGGCCAGCGAGGACATGTCCTTCTACCTGCAGGAGGTGCCGGGCTGCTTCTTCTTCGTGGGCGCCGGGCATCCCGATGCTGCCTCGAACGCCCCCCATCACAACCCACAGTTCACCATCGACGAGAAGGCACTGGACGTCGGGCTTAAAATGCTCGCCTCGACCGCAGCGTCTTTCCTCAACACGGGCTGATAAGCCGCCTTCCCGCCCGGTAGTCTGATTTCATTTCTGTTTGTGCCGGTTACAGAAACATCTCATGACCCGGCCAGTCTTGACGCACCTGGCACGATCCCATTCATTTTTCAATAATCTGTTATCATTATAGTTATTCTCTTATTCCCTTCTCACATGCACCCTCTCACCCTCGTGGCACCGGACTTGCTAGTATGCCTTTCGTTTGTATTGGGTTCTCTTCCGCATCGGTGTGGATATCGCATGGGACAACCGAAGGGAGGTTGGGTTTGGATACACTGAAATCTGCCGCATGCCTGCTACTCATCATCCTTATGCTCCTGTCCTCCTCGTGCAAAGGCCAAAGCACGACAGCGGGCTCCTGGTGCATCGTCTCTCCTTCTCTCTTCGGCCCCGATGTCCGTGACACGGGCCAGACCGTCATGGTTCCGGTATCTTCCTCCTGGACAAGCACCTCGGCACAGCAGCACCACTAACCCCCCAGCCCCAGCCCGCTCCCCCTGCTTCCAGGGGGAGCGGGCCATCTTCACCATCACAGGTGCCACATCACAGGTGCCCCCCTTGATTCTTCATATGCCCTGACTATTATGCCCGTTCATCCCTGAGGAAAGGAGCCCCCAATGAAAAAGCTCGAGGGTACGGCAATCATGGTCGCGGTGTTGTTTCTCGGGATAACAGCCGTCTGCGCCGCGGCGGAGTGCACCAAGGAGGAGGTGAAGAAGTCGGTACTGTATGCGGCGGACCTGCTCGCCTCCAAGGGAAGGGCCGCCTATCCGGTGCTCGAGAAATTCAGGTTCTGCGGCAGCGAGGGCTATGTCTGGGTGTCCGACATGGACGGCCTCATGCTCATGCACCCGGTATCCAAGAAGCTCGTGGGAGTCAACCAGACCGCCCTGCAGGACCCCAAGGGCAAGTATTTCTACGCCGAGATGATCCACAAGGCGAAGAGCGACGGCGAGGGGTGGGTGAGCTACTACTGGCTGAACCCCGTGACGAACGTCCTGGAGCCGAAGTGCTCGTTCGTGAAGGCCACGACCCTCGACGGGAAGAAGGTGTGGTGCGGCGCCGGGGTATACGGCATCGGCGAGGCTGGCTGCAAGTAAAGCCGCTGGTTCTGTAAAACCCGTAACTCCCTGCCGAGCACCGTTCCGTGCACACGGGGAAACCCTGTCCCGTGTTCCTCCATGCATATGCCGTCTTCGTCCTTGAGCATGCCTTCCCTGTTCTGCTAATAGGAACGTCATGCACGTTCCCAGGTGTCCTTCAGGAGCAGCCCGCACATGAAGCCCGTTCTGTCCGATGGCGCCGTGCGCATCCTCAGGACCCGGTACCTGAAAAAGGACCGTGAAGGAAACGTCGTGGAGAGCCCCGAGGAGATGTTCAGACGGGTCGCCAGGCACGTCGCCGGGGCAGAGAAATCCTTCGGCTCCCCCTCCCGCATCGAGTCCACTGCCGCTGACTTCCATGACATGATGGCGTCGCTCTCGTTCCTCCCCAACTCGCCCACCCTCATGAATGCCGGCCGGGACCTCGGACAGCTGGCCGCATGTTTCGTCCTCCCCGTGGAGGACTCCCTGGAATCCATCTTCGAGGCGGTGAAGAACACGGCCATCATCCACCAGAGCGGCGGCGGGACCGGGTTCTCCTTCAGCCGCCTGAGGCCCAGGAACGACATGGTGCTGAGCACGAGCGGCGTGGCCAGCGGACCGGTGTCCTTCATGGAGGTGTTCAACAAGGCTACGGACGTCATCAAGCAGGGAGGGACCCGCAGGGGGGCCAACATGGGCGTGCTCCGGATCGACCATCCCGACATCGAGGAATTCATCGCCGTCAAGAGGGACCTCGGCAGGCTCACCAGCTTCAACCTCTCGGTGGGCGTGACCGACTTGTTCATGGAGGCGGTGCACAGGGGCAGCGATTTCCCGTTGATCAACCCGCGGCACAAGACCGTGGCCAGGACCATCAAGGCCGTGGACCTCTTCAACATGCTCGTCCGATGCGCATGGGAAGACGGTGAGCCCGGCATCCTGTTCCTCGACGAAATCAACAGGCACAATCCCACCCCGCACCTCGGGACCATAGAGGCCACCAACCCGTGCGGGGAGCAGCCGCTGCTTGCCTACGAGGCATGCACCCTCGGGTCGGTCAACCTCTCACTCATGACCCGGGTCCGCTCCGGCGTCCCGGAGATTGACTGGGACCGCCTCGGTTCCACCGTACGGCTCGCGGTGCGCTTTCTCGACGATGTCGTGGAGATCAACAGGTACCCTCTGAGACAGATCCGGCGGCTCGCTTTGGGGAACCGCAAAATCGGGCTGGGCGTCATGGGGTTTGCCCACCTCCTCATCCGGCTCGGCATACCCTACGCGTCCGAACAGGCCCTTGCGGTGGCCGGCGAGGTCATGCGGTTCGTACAGGACACGGCCCACGAAGCCTCCCGCGAACTCGCCGTGGACAGGGGGTCCTTTCCAAACTACCCCGGCAGCGTCTTCGACTCTCAGGGCAAGGCTCCCATGCGCAACGCAACGGTTACCACCATCGCGCCCACCGGGACCCTGAGCATCATCGCCGGATGCTCCTCGGGCATAGAGCCTCTCTATGCGCTCTTCTACACCAGGATCACACCCGGAGACATCGGGGTTGCCGAGATGGACCCCCTCTTCAGGCAGAAGGCCTCTGAGAAAGGCTTCCTCACCGCAGAGATGGAGGATGTCCTGCGCAGGGAAGGATCTCTGCCGGAGGACTGCCCGGTGCCGGACCGGTGGAAGAAGCTCTTTGCCACGGCCCTGAAGATCCCCCCGGACCAGCACGTGCGGATTCAGGCCGCCTTCCAGGCGCATACCGACAATGCCGTGTCGAAGACCGTCAACTTCAGCCGTGACACACCTCCCGAACAGGTCAGGGACGCCTTTCTCCTCGCCCATGAGCTGGGATGCAAGGGCATCACCATATACCGGGACGGGAGCAGGACCGGCCAGACCCTGTCCTGCGGCCTCACCGGCAGCTGCTGAGATCGTCCGGGCCCATTGAAGGGCCTTCACATGGCCTTGACCGTTTCGAGCTTCGTTTCCACGTTGTCTTTCAGCCAGTGCGGATCCCACCACTCCTTGGGGTCCACGAACACCCCTCCCACGAGCATGCTGAAGTGGAGGTGGTCGCCCCCGGCGAAACCGGTGGCTCCAGAGTTGCCGATCACCTGTTCCCTGGCCACCGCATCGCCCTCCTTGACGCTCATGGAGCTCAGGTGCGCGTACAGGCTCGCGATCCCCTGCCCGTGGTCGATGATGACACAGTTGCCGTAGATGCCCAGGGAGTCGGCGAAGATCACCGTACCCGCGTTGGCGGCCTCGATGGGTGCCTGGGCCAGGGACGCCAGGTCCACACCCAGGTGAACGCTGCTGCCCAGGGTCTGGCCCTGGTAGAGATACGTACGCATGTCGCCGAACAGGGCCTTGGGCGCAGCGTCCTTCATCCTGATGAAGGTGCCTCCCCAGAGCTGCTTCCCGCCCGACTTTCCGCACAAAGAACGGATCTTCCTGTCATTTTCCGCACGCAGGGTGGTGTTCACGTAGACAAAGACCTCCGTGTCCGGCTTGCCTGCCAGGGAGGGATCCAGCTGCTGGAACTCGACGGCCTTCTGCTGGACAAAGGCGTCGCCCACGTTCACGCTGTCACTCCGAAACGGCCTTGTCCTGCGGATATAGAAGGGTATGCCGCTGGATGCCTGGTTGCCGCTCCTGTCCGTGGCTATGACGGCCATGGGCGTGGCTCCCGTCACGTCGCGGGGGACTGCAAAATAGCACACATAATACGGTCTTGACCCTGACTGCACGAGATACCCGGGGAAGAATTCGTCCCCGCACTTCACGCCGCTGGTGGCCACCGCCTTGCTCAGGCGGTAGACGGCCAGGCAGGTTCCGCCCGGGTTGATGTTGTGGGAGCCGGTGAGCAGCGCGATGCGGGGAGGCACGGAATCGATGGTGACCTTGGCGGCGAGCGTAGCGGTGTTCTTCAAGGGGGAGTAATCCACCAGGGTCACGGAGAAGGTTGCCTCGCCGTCCTTGAGCCTGAGCTCCGAAGGGTTGATCCTCGCTCTCACCACCCTCTCCAGGGTGCCCTTCGCGGGCAGCTCTTCGGACGCCACTATGTACTCCCTGCCCCCCTGGATCAGGGCCACGGTATACTTCCGGATGCCGCTACGGTTGTCGCGCAGGGTGACGGCGATGTCCCTGGACCTCCCGATGGTGTCGAAGGCCGTATCCAGGGAGATCACCGGTCTGGTCCACTCGAAGTAGTACATGGTGGCACCGACCCCGGCCAGGACAAGGGCTGCCAGGAGAACAACCTGAATCTGTTTTCTCATGCCTTTCATCGCTTCCCCCTCATGCTCATATTCCCTGCGGGTGCTTCCAGCACATGCCTACTAAAACAGGGGTCAATGTTCAATGGATTTTTCTCGTACCATATTGGTATGGAGGCGGCACTCTTACTCCAGCTCTTCTCAACAAGTCTCTAGCCATCCATCACGATGATTTGCTATAGGAGTATCCTTGGCTCCCATGGATACGATCCTGTCAACGAAACGGAAGATCGCGGCAGCACTCCTGTCCGTGATGTCCAACACGGCGCTCATCGTCGTCAAGGTCATCGTCGGCCTGGTGATGGGCTCCGTTTCCATCATCTCCGAGGCCGCCCATTCGGCCGTGGACCTCCTGGCGGCCCTCATCGCGCTGTTCTCTGTCAGGAATTCTGCCAAGCCCGCAGACAGGGAGCATCCTTTTGGCCACGGAAAGATAGAGAACATCTCCGGGACCGTGGAGGCCCTGCTTATCTTCCTCGCAGCCGGCTGGATCATCTTCGAGGCCGTGCAGCGGCTGATCCACCCCCGTCCAGTGGAATCACTGGGCTGGGGTGTCATGGTCATGTTCTTTTCCTGCGCTGTGAATATCGCCGTGTCCGAGAACCTCTTCAGGGTGGGGCGGCAGACTGACTCCCTTGCCCTGATGGCGGATGCCTGGCACCTGAGGACCGATGTCTACACCTCGGCAGGGGTCATGGCAGCCCTGGGTGTCCTCTGGCTCGGCCAACTCTTCTTTCCCGGTGTGGATCTCCACTGGATCGACCCCCTGGCCGCCATCGCCGTGGCACTGCTCATCATCCGCGCCGCATGGGAGCTCACCGTCCGGTCAGCCAGCGACCTCCTGGACACCACCTTGCCCGCCCTCGAGAGAAGTGCAATCGTGGAGCTCATCGCGAGCCGACACCCGGAGGTGCACGGCTTCCACAAGCTCAAGACACGCAAATCAGGCCATGTCCGCTTCATCGAGTTCCATATGATCGTGGACCCGGACATGAGCGTGGCGAGGTCACACCAGATCACCGACGAACTCGCCGGGCTCATTACCGGACGCCTGCCCGGCTCCGTGGTCACCATCCACGTGGAGCCCTGCGATGGACGGTGCGACGATGAATGCATCGGGAACTGCATGCTGAAGACGCACGAGCGTGACCGGATCATGCGCAAAGGCGGATCCGGCGGCTGAGGCCTTCCGCGCGGGGGCTACTCCACGACCTTGAGGATCCTTGGCCCGTTCCTGGGCGGCATGGCAGGGATGCGCACCGGGTATCCCAGGGCAATGGAGGCAACTATGACGTGGTCCTTGGGCAGGCCGATCTCCCTTTTCAGGTCCGGGTCCCTGATCACGCTCCCCAGGTCCACCCAGCAGCTTCCGAGCCCCCTGTCCGCCGAAGAGAGCATGAAGTAGGCGGCGGCAAGCGCACAGTCCACGGCCACGGTCCGGACATCCCTGGGACCGGCGATATAGACGACGCAGGGGGCGGTGTAGAACACGTTGAAATCCCCGTTCTCCAGGATGGGCCGGTACACGGCGTAGGGAGAGGACGGGTTGTCCCCCATGTCCCAGAGGATGTTCTTCTTGCTCTCGTCGGAGAGGCGCCGGATCATGGCCGGGTTCGTCACCACGATGAAGCCCCAGGGCTGGGCGTTCCTGGCATTGGGGGCACGGATGGAGTCCGCGATGATCTCCATCACGAGCTCCACGGGGACAGGCCTGGTGTCATACTCCCGAACGGACCGCCTCGCCGCGATCAGGTCTTGGAACTCCATATGCCGCATCCTCCTTTGGCAGGATTCATCACCCTTTCTGGTGCTCACTCCGGACAGGTCCCCGGGCCTTGTGTCTCTTCCTGAAGGGACGCTTCTTCGTATGGTTGTCCCCGAAGTTCACCCAGGTGTCGCTCAGTGTCAGCAGCCTTTCGTCCACCAGGTCATGCAGCGAGTCCTTCTCGAAGCCATGGTCCCCGACTCTCCTGCCCGCCTCGATGCCGGTGAGGATCTCCAGTCCCTCGTCGATGGTCTGAACGCTCCAGATATGGAAGATCCCCTTTCTCACGGCATCGATGACATCGTGCCTGAGCATGAGGTTCCTCACGTTGCTCTGCGGGATGATCACCCCCTGATCCCCGGTGAGCCCCATGACCCTGCAGACCTCGAAGAATCCCTCAACCTTCTCGTTCACGCCGCCTATGGACTGGATCTCTCCCTTCTGGTTCACCGACCCTGTCACGGCGATCCCCTGCCTCAGCGCCTTTCCTGAAAGGGCCGACAGCAGCGCGTAGAGCTCGGCGGACGATGCCGAGTCTCCCTCCACGCCGGAATAGCTCTGCTCGAAGACCAGCCTGGCCGTGAGGCTCAGCGGCTTGTCCTGGCCGTAGGTCCGTGCCAGGTAACCCGACAGGATCATGACCCCCTTGGTATGGATGGGGCCGCCGAGCTTCGATTCCCGCTCGATGTCGATGAGCCCGTCGCGACCCGGTTCAATGCTCGCCGTGATCCTGCTGGGCCTGCCGAACATGATGTCGCCGAGATCCAGCACGGACAGGCCGTTGATCTGTCCCACCGCCTCCCCCTGGACGTCGATCCGGATGGCGCCCTGGCGGATCATCTCGGTGACCTTCTCCATGAGCAGGTTCGAGCGGTGGAACCGTTCCTCCACGGCCTGCCTCACATGGGAGAGCTGTACCAGGGGCGCCCTCTGCGCCCGGGCGTAGAAGCTCGCCTCGCGGATGACGTTGGCGATCTCCCCGAACCGGGTGGAGAGCTTCTCCTGGTCTGATGCGAGCCTGCAGCTGTGCTCCACGATCCCTGCGATGGCACTGCTCTCGAAGTGCAGGAGGCCCTCCTCCTCGCAGAGGTTGCACAGGAACGAGGCGTAGCTCCGCATGTTTTCGTCGGTGCGCTCCATGACCGTGTCGAAGTCGGCCTTGACCTTGAAGAGGTCCTGGAAGTCCTCGTCGAGCTCGAAGAGCCGGTAGTACAGGTACGGCGAGCCGATGAGGATCACCTTGATGTTCCAGGGGATGGGCTCGGGCATGAGGGTGCGGGATGTCATGAATCCCAGACGTTCGCCTGCGTCCTCGATGCGGATCTCCCGGTTGCGAATGGCGCGCTTGAGGCTCTCGTAGGAAAAGAGGTTCATGAGCACGTCCTCGGCGGGCAGGATGAGATACCCGCCGTTGGCGCGGTGCAAGGACCCTGCCCGGATCATGGTGAAGTCGGTGAGCAGCGCCCCGAACTGGGCCTCCTTCTCGATGCGGCCGAAGAGGTCGTTGTAGGTTGGGTTGAGTTCAATGACGATGGGGGCACCCTTGAGATGGGAGTTGTCCACGAACACGTTCACCCGGTAGCGCTTGAACCGGGACTCCGCGTTCACCGCAAAGGGCGCCTCCTGCTGATCCTCCTTCTTCTGGTCATCGCCCTTGAACAGGGCGAGGTTCTCCACCATGTCGTCCCGCATCGCCTTGAGGTAGGCCACGATGGCCGACTGCTTCCGGTATTTCCGGACCAGGTCGTCCAGCAGGTTGTCCAGGGTGTAGGCCACCACGTCACGGTCGAGCTTGAGGATCATCTCGCCGGTCTTCTTCTCCAGGGCCGATATCTGGCGTCCGGCCTTCTTCAGCTGCTCCTGGAGCCTGGCCTGTCTCTTCCCGAACCGCTCCCGGGTTTTCCTGTCGAGCTTGTGGAACTCCTCCTCGGTGATGGGCTTGTTGTCCATCATGGGGATGGCCATGAGCCCCATGGGCGTTGCCTGGATGAGGAGGCCCTTCCTCCGGGCGTCCTCGCCGATCCTGGTGGAAAGCTCCTCCCGCATCTCCTGGAACTTCTTGATGGTGTTGTTCCTCCGGAGGGCATAGTGCTCGCTCTCGAACACCTTGACGATGTCCTTGCGCGCCGCTGCGACAAAGGCATCCACGTCGCGGCTGAACTCGCGGGCCATGCCCGCTGGCATGGAGATGGCCTTGGGCAGGTAGGCGTCATCGAAGTTGTTCACATAGCACCAGTCAGGCGGGGTGGGCCTGTGCGCAGCCAGTTCCTTCAGGTAGCGACGCAGGGCGGTCTTCCTGCCTGAACCGGTATGTCCCGAGGCATAGATGTTGAAGCCCTTGTTGGTGATGTTCAGTCCGAACTCGAGGGCCTTGAGCGCCCTCTTCTGGCCCAGGATGGTCTGGAGCGGCCTTGCGCCCCTGCTGTCTCGGCACCTGAAGATCTTCGGGTTGCAGACGAAACGGAGCTGTTCAACCGGCACCCTTCCCGACATGTTCACCCCCCTGTCCGGATCCAGCGCACGATCCGGCAACACAGGACCACGCCGCACCATGCACCTGCATACAGATCTGAAAAATAGACCGGTACCGCATCCATTGCAAGAAGTTCCTGACTATCCCTGGGCTGTCCCCCTGCCTGGCGTTCCCTGCGGCGGAGCTCAGGCAATGTCGCTTATGCGTATGACGACCCTCAGATAGAAGTTGTGTATGCCGAGCCCTGCCAGGGGTATCTCGAACACCTCGCCGGGGCGTATGTGCGGCTGCAGGTGGAGTGTGACCTCCTCCTCTTCCTCCACCATGCCCCTTCCCATGCAGTTCGGGCAGGTCATCCCCCAGTCCCTCCCGCCCCCCCTGCACGCAGGGCAGGGATACAGGACGGGTATGCGGATGGGCACCCTCCCCCCCCTCGCTGCCTCTTCCGGGGACAGGATGAGCTCGAGGGTCAGCCCTTCAGGGTGCTCGGACTTCGGTATGCCCATGCGGGTGAAGTTCCTGAAGATCCTCTCGAATACCGCATCGATGGGCTGGCTGACGCTCAGGAAGTCCCTCATGATGGAAACAGGCTCCGGCATGAGATACTCTGCCGCCCTGGGCCTCCGCGTGAAGACGGGTTCGGGGACGATCCGCTCCCGGCCCTGGGCATGGGCCAGGCCCTGGTCGTAGGATCGCCTCTTCGACCTGTCGGAGAGGACTTCGTAGGCCTCCACGATCTCCTGGAACTCCCACCGCGCCGTGCTGCCAGCCACGTCCGGGTGGTACTTCTTCACCAGCCTCCTGAACGCCTCCCTGATGCCTTCCTCGCTCGCTGCAGGAGAAACACCAAGGATCAGATAATAGTCCCTCGTGACCATGGCTCTCCTCCACATGGACAGGTGTCCGGCCATACCGGCCTCTGATGCATCTACTCTCATGATTATAGGTTCTTTCTTCCCTGTTTCAAGACCTTGGGCCATCCCTTCCTTCGGTCGGACAAGGAATCCAAATCCCGCCTGGAACCATCAGAATATACAAGCAAAGGTGCAACAGGGAGGGAAGAGAAACGTACAAAAAGGGACACCACTTAATACTTCGGGAAAGGAGGAAGTATGTTTACACCGAAAACCATACTTGTCCCGACCGACTTTTCACGTTCCTCTGACATGGCCCTCGAAAAGGCACTTGACCTTGCACAGGAGTACCACTCCAAGGTGATTCTCCTCCATGTCATCGACGAGCACATCCAGCAGTGTGCCGCCGACTACTGTCTGAGGAGCGAGGACATCCAGCGTCTCGAGGAGGAAAGCGCCCTGCGCTCCCGTGAGATGCTGGAGAAGGAGGCCAGTTCCCTGAAGGGGTCGCGGCAGGTGGAGATCGATTTCGACCTCAGAATGGGCGCGCCAGCCGATGTGATCCTCTCCGAGCAGAAAAGGACCGGTTCGGACCTCATCGTCATCGGTTCCCACGGCAGGAAGGGCATCAGGAAACACCTCATAGGCGGCGTGACCGACAAGGTGGTCCGGGGCGCCATCACCCCGGTCATGGTCGTCCACACCTAGCACCTCCCGTCCCGGCTGACAGGCCTGTTCTCCCCGTACGGGCGCACCCGCCCGTGTGTTGATCTGCGCCCGTATGCGCCCTGTGTCTCCCGCAGTATCCAGGGTCCGTAAGGTCTAGTCGAGCCTCTTGCGGAACCGTGCCACCGCGCCTGCGAAGAGGGCCGTGCCCAGCACCACCAGGGCCAGGTACTGGGGCCAGAGGATGTTGAACCCGATGCCCTTGAGGAAGATGCCCCGCAGGATCATGAGGAAAAATCGCAGGGGGTTCAGGTAGGTGAGCCACTGCACCACCACCGGCATGTTGTCGATGGGGAAGATGAAGCCCGACAGCATGAAGAAGGGCAGGATAAAGAAGAAGGTCGTCATCATGGCCTGCTGCTGGGTGGACGAAACGGTGGAGATGAAGAGCCCCACCCCCAGGGTGCTCAGGAGGAAGAGGCAGGTGGCCGTGAACATCAGGAAGAGGCTCCCCGCGATGGGGATGCTGAACCAGTACTTGGCCAGGATGGTGACAAGGGTCATCTGGACAAGCGATATGACGATATAGGGGATGGTCTTCCCCAGGATCATCTCCACGGGCCTGAGCGGACTCACGATGAGCTGCTCCAGGGTGCCCTGCTCCCTCTCCCTGATCACCGCGATGGAGGTCAGCAGAAGGGATATGAGCATGATCACGAAGGCCACGATGGCCGGCACGAAGAAGTTCTTGGAGTCCATGGTGGGGTTGTACCAGGTGCGCACCCTTGCATCGACGTGTCCGTACTCCATGGTTCGACCTGCGCGCCGGCGGATCATGGTCTGGTTGTAGTCGTTCAGCACTGTTGCCGTGTGGGCGATGCGCATGGAGGCCATGTTGCTCACGCTCCCGTCCACCAGGATCTGCACCGGGGCGGCCTTGCCCTTCCTGATGCGGCTCGCCATGTCCGGCGGGATCCGGAGGACCATGTCCACCCTGCCCTCCAGGAGGGAGCGCTCCATGTCGTCCTGGTCCGCACTCTGCTCCACCACCCGGAAGGTCCTGTTCCCGTCGAAGGCATCGATGAGATCACGGCTCTCCCGGGTCCGAGACTGATCCACGACCGCGACCCGGATATCCTTCACGTCGTAGTTCACCACGTAGCCGAAGACGAGGATCATGATGATGGGCGCCATGACGAGCACCCTCCGGTTCCGCTCATCCCTGAACAGGATGATGAACTCCTTGCGAACCAGCTCGCGGATCCGCACCCAGCTCACAGGCCCTCCCGTCTCAATATGAACAGGCTGAGCCCCGAGAGCACGGCGAGCATCAACACCATGACAGCGAAGTCCTTCCAGAGGAGGGCGAACCCGACATCCTTCAGGTAGATCCCGTTCAGGATCTCGATGTAGTAGGTTGCGGGTACGATGGAACTGATGAGCTGGAGCACCCGGGGCAGGTTGGTGACGGGGAAGACGAAGTCGGAGAGCAGGAGCGACGGCAGGTAGGTGAGCAGGATGGCGCCCTGATTCGCCAGGAGCTGGGACCTGGTGACCGTGGAGATGAGGAGGCCCAGGGCCAGGGCCACGCAGATGTAGAGGGAGGATGCGGCCATCATGAGGGAAAATTCCGCCTTCATGACCACGTCGAAGAGCACCTGGCCGAGCAGGACCGCGATGAGCACATTCGTCATGGCAATGAAGAAGTAGGGTACCGCCTTTCCCAGGAGGAACTCCACCGCGGTCAGGGGCAGGGACCTGATGGTCTCCATGGTGCCCGCCTCGTACTCCCTGGCAATGACCAGGGAGGTGAGCATGGCCCCGGCGATCATGATGATCACGGCGATGATGCCCGGGATGATGAACTTCCTGCTCTGGAGGTCCTCGTTGAACCAGACCCTGATGCGGCCGTCCACGGGGGGTTCGATGGCTGGCATGCCGTTCTTGTCCAAAAACTTCAGCAGGAGCCGCTGGTTGTAGGTGTTGATGAAGGCCGTAAGGTACCCGAGGGTGATGTTGGAAAAGTTCGGGTCACTGGCGTCCACGAGGACCTGGATGGGGGAAGACCTGTCGGCCGTGATGTCCCGGCCGTACCCCGGCGGGATGATCACCCCCACGGCGGCAGTGCCGCTGTCGAGGACCACACTCACCTCTGCAGTGCTTTCGAGGTGCCCCTGTACCCTGAAGTAGGGGGACGAGGCCAGGTGCCGCACCAGGTCGCGGCTCTCCCTGGTGCGGTCGTGATCCACGATCACGGTCCTGACGTTCTCCACGTCCAGGCTCAGGGCATAGCCGAAGAGCAGGATGAGGCTCAGGGGGATGATGAAGGCGAGGATCAGGCTCCTGGGGTCTCTGACGATATGGTTGAATTCCTTGCGCATCACCGCGCCTACGTTGCGCGGGCTCATGGGGCAGACCTCGCCATGAGGGTGATGAAGGCCTCGTTCAGGTCCGCCCCCTCGCTGCCCGGGCACACCTCCCGGATAATCTGCGCAGGGCTCCCCTGGGCAACGATGGTCCCGAGATCTATCATGACGATGCGATCGCAGTTCTCGGCCTCGTCCATGTAGTGAGTGGTCACGAACACGGTGATTCCCTGCTCAGAAAGCTCACGGATGAATCCCCAGAAATGGCGGCGGGTCACCGGGTCCACCCCGGAGGTCGGCTCGTCCAGGAAGAGTATCTCGGGCCTGTGCAGCAAGGCGCAGCCGAGCGCCAGCCTCTGACGCCAGCCCTGGGGGAGGTCACGGGTGAGGCGGTCCTTCACCTCGGTGATGCGGGCCGTCTCCAGGACCCATTCCATGCGCTCCTTCCACCTGGAGCGGTCAACGTTGTAGAGCCCCAGGAAGAACCGGATGTTCTCGAAGGGGGTAAGGTCCTCGTAGAGGGAGAACTTCTGCGACATGTACCCGATGGAGTGCTTGACCTCCTCGGACTGGGATTCTATGTCGTACCCTGCCACCCGGGCCCTGCCCGAGGTGGGCGCGATGATGCCGCACAGCATCCGGATGGTGGTGGACTTGCCGCTCCCGTTGCTTCCCAGGAGCCCGAAGATCTCGCCCCTTCGGACGGAAAAGGTGATGCCCTTCACGGCTTCGAACTCGCCGAAGCGCTTCACCAGGTCCTGCACCAGGATGGCGTCATCGCTTGAAGGTGTCATGGGCAAGTCCGCTGTCTTCCCTCATCAAAAGCCCTATCATGGCCTCCTCGAGGTTCGGGTATCCGGCGCTGATTCTGTCCGGGGAATCCTCGGCGATGAGCCTTGACTTGTGCATGAGCCCCACGCGGTCGCAGCGCTGGCCCTCGTCCAGGTATGCGGTGGACACCATGATGGTCATGCCAGTACCGCGCATCTGCAGGAGGATGTCCCAGAACTCCTGCCGGGACACCGGGTCCACCCCGTTCGTGGGTTCGTCGAGTATCAGGGCCTCGGGCTCGTGGACGAGCA
>JAKPQL010000053.1 GCA_029547045.1 Deltaproteobacteria bacterium
GGTGCAGTCCCTGCACCGGCGGTCGGCGCGCCCATCACCATGGTCCTGTCCAGGTCCCCTTCCGCCTCACCCCGGGCGGGCTCCGGAGCATGCCGCATGATCACGGTCTCGGTGCGGAAGTCTTCTTCCTCCGGTGCTGCCGGAGGTGCGGGCGTGGATGTCGAGGGAGGGACCGCAGCCGTCACGGGAGCGGCTTCCCGCTCCCACCTGGACCGGATCCGTCCCAGGGCCTGACCGATGGCCGCATCGCCCTCCGCCCCGGCGCGGTCTTCCTTCTCCTGCTCCCGGGGAGGCTCGGCAGGGGTGGCAGGGGAGAACAACTCCTCCCGGAGTACATCCATGAGCACCCGGTGAGCGTCCGCGAATGCCCCTGAAAAATCCTGCGCGCCCCCTGCCTTCAACAGGAGCTCCGCGCCGAGGTCCAGGGCCTTCGACCAGAGACCCCGCCACCGGGAGGGGGCCTCCCGCGGCTCCCAGAAGAGGTTCCGTGCGGCAAGTACGGGGTCTGCGGGATCCACACGCTTCTCCCTCAAAGACCGGGCAAGGGCCCGGTTGACGGTCCTGGAATCCTGCAGGCGGTTTGCGACCAGTGCCTGGAACCAGAGCAGCCCCATGACATGTGCGGCGTAGACTACGCCCGGCGCAGGGAGGACCTCCGGCATCTCCGGGCCCATGTCCGTGAAGGCGAGGTCTGCGGACCAGAATGCGGGCAGCAGTCCCGCCTGGTCGGGGATCCGTATCCACAGCCTGTCCAGACCCGGGCCGAACCGGGGATAGGTTGGGGTAGAGGCGCCTGAAAGGACGCTGCGGGCCACCTCTCCCAGGAACGAGAGCTTCAGGTACAACACCTCCAGGAATTGCCGGTCATCCGCTCCAAAGAGGAACGGTGCATGGCAGCGGGCCGAAACCTCGGCCACCTGAGCGGCCCGGGTCCGTTCCCCGCTCCCTGCGAGGGAACGCTCCAGTTCCCCGGGGGGAGCACCCGAAACCAGTGCGAGGAAATCCGCGGCGTTCATGGACGCGGCCCCGTACAGGGCCAGGTGGAAGGGGTAGAAGGCGATGCAGACCAGCCGCTTGTCCGCCTGTCCGGCATCGTGGCAGGGCCCCCGCTCGGGGCAGTCGCTGCAGGGGGACCCCCCCGCTGCGCGGGACATGGCAGCGATGAGCTCCGCAGGGCCCTTGACAGACTCGGGGTCGGTCCCCCCGGGCCGGAATGTGTAGAACTCCCTGGTCCCGGGTTTCAGCGAACAGACAGGGCACGCGAGGTATCGCCTGCACGACTGCGAGTACTGCTTCAGGCCCGCGTCTGCCAGCAGGGTGTCGTCCCTCACCAGGTCGAGCCCTGCCCCGCACTGCGGGCAGGACGGGTGGAAGAAACGCCTGGTGTGTGTACAGGTGGACAGCGGCCTGAAGGCATGGAGCCGGCCCGACTCGTCCAGCTGTCCGGCCAGGGGAATGAGCCTGCCCGCGAGCTGCCGTGCCTGGAAGAATTCCGACCAGGCGGCTTCGATATCCGGGTTGGTCAGCGGCGCGATCCCTCCCTCGGGCAGGGTGTACTCGTCCCTGGACAGGAGCATGAACACGGGCTTCACCACCGCGCCGGTGTCGCTCACGATGGAGCCGCCGAGGATGCGCGTCAGGGGGCCCGTTTCGCTCACGATCTCGAAGGGGAACCGCTGCGGCGATACCGTGCCCGGTGCTGTGGAGTACGGGGTGAATGCAAGTGAGAAACCTCTCCCGAGTCCGCTCAGGTAGGGGAGAAGGGAATGTTCATGCATGAAAGGGTGCTCCGCCGGGGAGGGTGAAAAGCGAATGCAGGAAGGGTGTTCCTCGTGATGTTTGATGTAATTTCATACTCGTATTTCAATATATTACAGGGAAACAGTGTATAACCAGTCCCGGCGCTTGTCAAGGGATCGCGAGCGGAAGAACCTATTTTCCCTTTCAGCGACCCGGCTGCGCTCCTTGACTCGGCATGTCCGATGCACATTATTACCATCCACACGGGATGAAATCCCATGAAGATATCCTTTGACGCCAGATATGTGCTGCACAACCTGCAGCTCTTCGACGGGGAGACTGATACGCTGCACCGCGGTGCACGCATCGTGGTGGACCGCGGCAGAATACTTGCCGTGGACGCCTCGCCGGACCCTTTCTGGCAGGCGGGCTTCACCCTTGTGGACCTGCAGGGCATGACCGTGCTGCCGGGACTCATCGACTGCCACGTCCACATCACCTCGCCCTTCATGACCAGGATCACCTCCCGGTCCATCGCCTCCATGGAGCCCCAGATCTGCAGGAACGCCCGGGTGTGCGTGGAGGCCGGGATCACCACGGTGCGCGATGCCGGGGGCATCCCCAGGAGGCTGGAGGGGCTCGCTGCGGCCATACGCTCCTTCGATCTCATGGGCCCCCGGATCATCAGGAGCAATGCCGCCATCGCCCCCTCCGGGGGGTATCCCGACCGCTTTCCTGCGCCGAAACGCCTGTTCACCTCTCTCCTGGGCGGCAGTCCCGTGACGAGGGTTGCCTCAGCACGCCAGGCGGACTCCGCCGTGACCGAGCAGGTGCGCATGGGCGCGGACTGGATAAAGGTCTGCCTCCAGCACCGCTCCACTCTTTCAGGCGGAGGGGTCCTGCCCGTGTTCGATGCGGAAACCGTCCGCTCCATCACCCGGGCCGCCCGCCGCTGCGCTAAACCCGTCTGCTGCCATGTCGCCTGGCTCGACGACCTGCGCTGCGCCATGTCAATGGGTGTGCGTACCGTGGAGCACAGCCCCCTTGAGCCCATTCCCGACGAGACGGCCATGGAGTTCGCTTCCCGGGACCTGGTCCTGAACCCAACCCTCACCTGCCTCGACCTGGGAAGCGAATCCCTGAGGGAGCATATCCGGGAAATCGTCCTCGGCCAGGGGGAGACCTACCTGGAGCCCGAACCCCTGCGACAGGTCCGCTCTTCCCTCGACCAGTTCCAGACCCCCCGGCTCCCCCTTCCCGGCGGGAGGGCCGGGCGGGACCGTCCGATGGACCTCGACCTCTACGCCAGGGCATACCCCCATGCCCTGTCCAATGTGGTCAGGGTCCTCCACGCGGGCGGCACGGTGGGGGTTGCCTCTGGCGCCGGCGGCCTGCCCTTCGCGCTGTTCGGCGTCTTCTACCGGGAGGAGCTCAGGAGGCTGCGCCACCTGGGATTGAGCCCCTTCCAGGTGCTCAGCGCGGCCACCGCAGGCAACGCCAGGATCCTGGGGATGCACGACCGCATCGGCGCGGTCAGGCCAGGCATGGAGGCAGACCTCATCGCGGTCCCGGGCAACCCCCTGGAGGACCTCGACGCGCTGGCCGCCATCTCCATGGTGATGGTGCGGGGCCGGATCGTCAAGGGCGACCCGCGGCATCCGCACCTCATGTCAATCCTGACATCTTTCCCCTGAGGCGAACCTGTGGTACACACAGAACGGGCATCGTGTCCAGGTTTGCTGATGCAGATGCAGTGGGGAGGTCCGGTTCGTCCGTCCAGGAGCCCGCACCTTCCCTGAAAGGGTGTGAGCATGAGGAAAAAGAGACTGTCAGAAACGATCACGGCCCTTGCGGCGTTTGTTCTCCTTGGCTTTGGAATGCGCGGGGCGCTGGCCGCCGATGCGGCGCACGACCCTTCCGAACGGTTGAAGTCCCTGGAGATGAAGAACGCCCTCGAGCGGATGCTGAGCCCGTTTACGGCCATCGACGAGGTCACCGGCCTGTCCGCCATGAAGTTCCCCATCGCACAGGTCTCGGGAAGGATCGCGTTCAGCTCGAACCGCAGCGGAAGCCCGGGCATCTACATCTTCCAGAACGGGTCGCCCACGGTGCTCTGCAGGAACGGCACCGATCCCAGGTGGTCCCCGGACGGCAGGACGATCCTGTGCAGGCCCACCGCGGATACGGTGCAGTGGGACATGGCCCTCGTGAATTCCCAGGGCAGGCTGGACCGTGTCCTCATGCCCTTCCAGCAGGCGAGCATCCACCAGGCCCTGTTCTGCCCCGCAGACCCCGACACGATATATTTCAAGGGGAGAAAGGACCCCTACTCCCAAGAGGCCCTCTTCACACTCCGCCTCAAGGACAATTCCACCCAGCGCATCGTGACCAGGACCATGGAGAGCTTCGACGTCTCCCCGGATGGGAAGACCATCGTGTTCACGGCCCTGAAGGACGAGGACAACCCCCGGGGCGGATCGTGCCTCTGGCTCATGACCGACGACGGGACGAGGGCATGGAGGATGCCGAACACGGACAATGGCAGGCATCCGGCATTCTCGCCGGACGGCCGGTACATCGCCTACATATCCCGGGGCCTCAAGGACGAGTTCCGGCAGGTCTTCATCGCCTTCGCCGGGGGCGATGCCCGGTGGCAGGCGACCGCCAGCGCCTTCCACAAGGACTGGCCGTGCTGGTCACCCGACGGCAGGCGGCTGTGCTACGAGGCCTTCGTCCACGGCTCTGAAACGGAGTATTCCGAACTCTTCGTCGTGAATGCCGACGGCACCGGGGAGTCGCGCATCATGAACCCGGGGAAGAACAGCTCAGGCCAGTGGTTCACAGACAGCAGGCCCCGGTGGGCGGCCCCGTGACGCCTTCCTGCGGCATCCGTATGCAGGCGCCCCTCAAGAAATCCCCTGCGATGACGATAGCCTATACATCCGGCCAGACTCTTGGCGATGCGGAAATCCCCCCTCCGGGGTACATTGGCAGGAACCGTACGGACATGCATATGAACCGATCCCGCAGCACATGGCCAGGCCCGACCCTGCTCGGCGCGATCCTCGTGCTCCTGTGCTTCCAGGCCGCCGGCTGCGGCGGGGGGGGAGGTTCCAGCGGGGGAACAACCCCTGCTGAGAAGACCCGGTGGACCTACATGGTCTACATGGCCGCGGACAACAACCTTTCTGATTCCGGCCTGGGCGACATCAATGAGATGGAACAGATCGGGTCCACCAGTGACGTGAACATCGTGGTGCAGGCCGAGTTCAGCTCCCAGTACTCGGTGAACGCGCCGGCGGGGACGCTCCGCGGGAGGATCACCAGGGACGACAACATCCTGGGCATCGGCAGCGCGCTGACGAACATCGGCAACCGCAACATGGCCGACCGCGCGACGCTCGCCGAGTTCATTTCCTGGGCCGCCGCGGCCTATCCTGCAGACCGCTATGCCCTGGTCATCTGGGACCACGGCGACGGGTGGAAGGCAGCGGCCGAGGAGTCCGCACCCTCCAAGGGCGCCATCTCCGACGACACCTCGGGCGGTGACCTCATGCCCCTGCCCGACATCGCGGGGGCCGTCAGGGACAGCGGCGTGCACTTCTCCATGATCAACTTCGACGCCTGCTTCATGGGCATGTACGAAGTCGCCTACGAATTCCTGGGCACCACGGACTTCATGGCCTTTTCCGAGGAGGCGGTGCCGGGCGACGGGGACCCCTTCAACAGCGTCCTGGAAGACCTCACGGCCAACCCCTCCATGACCGGCCGGGAGCTCGCCCTGACGACCACCTCCCGGTTCCAGAGCTACTACGAAGGCCAGGGCAGGTCCTCGGTGATGAAATCCGCCGTGGACATGGCGGGGATGGCCGAATTCCACACCCGGCTCACCGGCCTGGTGTCGCTCATCGCCCGGGACGAGAGCTCGGTGCAAACGCAGGTCCGCTACGCCCGGGACAACTCACTGGCCTGCCAGACCCGGCCCACCTACCACGACCTGAGGAGCCTCCTTGACATCATGGGCTCCATGGCCTTCTCCGCAGACATCCTGGCGTCCATCGCCCAGCTCAAGACCTCCCTGGCAGGGCTCGTCATCGCCGACGAGTGCTACGCCGCCGCTGCATCGAGCACCGTCTGCTCCATGAGCGGGCTCGCCGTCTACCTCCCCAGCCGCTCCCAGGTGACCGACACCGAGGTGGACTACTACGCGGAGCTCTCCTGCAACCAGCCGGGAAATCCCGCGACTGACACCTGGGCGGACCTCGTGGACATGCTCATCTCCTACGACGAGGACTCCGGCATGGATCCGCTCCCCACAGCCACCGGCGGGTTCACCGTGTGGCTCGAGTGGGACTCGGACGCGGACCTGGACCTCATCATCTGGGAGCCGGACGGCACCCTGTCGGCGCCCTTCGTCGGGTCCTCCTCGGCCAACGGCTTCTTCTCACCGGACTCGGCCACCTCGGGAGAGTCCTACGAGTACTTCCACGCCTACGACTCCGTGGAATCGGGGCCGTACGACATCCTGGTGTACTACTACGCTGACGGGACATCCAGTTCCGCCACCGCGTACCTGGCCTTCATGGACCCATCCCTGGGCCTCTCCGAGCTGAACTGGCTGAATCCCGAGGGCAGGCTCATGAGCCTGTCGCGACGCGCCCCCGCAGACTGGATGTCCAGCGACATCGAGATGCAGAGGGTCTGGGGAGACGTGTACAGCGACTGGTACTGGTACTACAACGATACCCTCCTGTACCGGTCCGCACCCTGGTCAGGCCGTTCTGTCGTTGATGAACCGGCGCCGAAGGTCACCCCCGGCCATGGCACGGTCGATCCATCGGGCTCAAAGGGTCTGCAAGCCCTCCTGAGATGGAAGACCCCCTCTTCCGCAAAGGAACGTCCCTCCACCCCGGCGCCGCGGTGAGAATCCACCTTGATGAACCGGGCCACAAGCTGGTAGTATGCACCCATCAAAGGGGGTACCTGTATGATCGTCGTGGTGGCCATCATGAAGGCGCAGGCAGGCAGGGAACAGGAGATGGAAGACGCGCTGAGGGGCATGATCCCGAAGGTGGAATCAGAGGAAGGGACCCTGCAGTACGCACTCCACCGCGCCAGGAAGGACAAAGGCAAGTTCCTCTTCTTTGAGAAGTACCGGGACAAGGACGCCCTGAACGCCCACAGCGCCACACCCTATTTCGCCGAGCTCTTCGCCCGGATCGGGCCCCTGCTCGACGGGTCGCCCACCATCGAGATCATGGAGGAGATCGCCGCCATCCCTCCCAAGGGATAGCGCTGCCCCGGAAACGGCCCGCTTTCCCCATATGCCCTCCCCCCGGTAAGCCGGCTGGGTGATTTTCCATTCCACCCATTGTCCGCTCAATTTTTTCCCGAAAACGGACGATGGATGAATACATATGAACGTCATCATCGGAATAGTCATCGTACTTGGATGCGTGTTCGGTGGCTTCGTCCTGGAAAAGGGTAATCTCCACTCCCTTTTCCAGCCCATCGAGCTCCTTATCATCCTGGGCGCCGCCATAGGCGGGATGATCATCTCGTCGCCCTTCAAGCTCCTCAAGGAGATTGCTGCCGCATTCAAGGGGATGTTCGCCCCGACGACCTACGACTCGAAGAAGTTCATCGAGGTGCTCTCGCTGCTCTATGAGATCTTCAACAAGATGAGGAAAGAGGGCATCATCGCCATCGAATCCCATGTGGAAGAGCCCACCAAGAGCGAGATCTTCAAAAAATATCCCAATATCCTCAAGAACCACGGCGTTCTGAACTTCATCTGCGACAGCCTCAAGATCCTGCTGTCCATCGACATACCACCCCACGAGTTCGACAACCTCCTGGAGGTGGACATCGAGGCCGCCATGGCGGAAAAGAAGCACCCGCTCCACCGCGTGGAGAAGATGGCCGACTCCCTGCCCGGCCTCGGTATCGTGGCAGCGGTGCTCGGCGTGGTCCTCACCATGGGCAAGATGAGCGAGCCGCCTGAGGTGCTCGGCCACAGCGTCGGTGCGGCGCTCGTCGGGACCTTCCTCGGCGTGCTCCTGTGCTACGGCATCGTGGGCCCCATGGGCGTTCTCATCGATCACCACCTCAAGGAAGAGGAATCATACTACCACGTGATACGCATCGCCATGGTGTCCTACGTGGCACGATCCATCCCCCAGATCGCCATCGAGTTCGCCCGCAGGGCCATACCGGAGAGCGAGCGCCCGGGGTTCAGCGAGATGGAAAAGATCATGAAGGGTAAGGGCAAGTAATGGCAGAGGTCAGGGACCAGCCCGTCATCATTAAAAAGTACAAGAAGGCCGCCGAAGGCGGGCACGGGGGGTCCTGGAAGGTGGCCTACGCGGACTTCGTCACGGCCATGATGGCCTTCTTCCTGCTCCTGTGGCTGTTGTCCATGACCTCCCAGCAGAAGAAGATCGCCCTGTCCAACTACTTCCAGAACTACTCCATCTTCGAAAAGGGCGGCGGCGCAGCGGTGGCCACCAGGCAGGACACGCCGGGCCAGGGCATGTTCGACGTGGGCAGGGCCATTCAGCCCGCCCCTCCCAAGACCGTCCTGGCCAACGAGCTTGCCGACAAGATCAAACGGCAGGTGGACGACCAGTTCAAGGAATACCGCGACCGGGTGCTCATCTTCACCGACGACGGCAACCTGAGGATCGAGATCATCGACACCGCGGGATCCTCGTTCTTCGAGGTGGGCGGCACCAACCTGAGCAGCAGCGGCAAGGCCCTCATCCAGGGGATCGTCCCCGCCCTGAAGGGCATGGACCGCAAGCTCATCGTGGAGGGGCACACCGACTCCCTGCCATACCCCGGCAAGGGATTCACCAACTGGGAACTCTCCACCCAGCGCGCCCTGTCGGCGCGCATGGAGCTGGAAAGGAACGGGATACCACCGAACCAGATCGGCATGGTGGCGGGGTATGCCGACACCAAGCCCTTCATCAAGGGCAACCCGGCTGACCCCAAGAACCGGCGCATCAGCATCGTGGTGGACTACAAGTCGCCCATGAAGACCGCCGTGCCGCCGGAAAAGACCATGCAGAAGCCCAGGCTCCCCGACTCACCACCCAACCTGGTGCAGTGATCCGCCCCGAACGGGGGCAGCTCCCCCCTACAGGCTCGCGTTCCTCAGGGCCTCGATCCGCGCCTCCAGCGGCGGATGGGTGGAGAACAGGGCCATGAAACCCTTCTTGCCGGAGATCTTCAGCGTGTCCAGGGAGGCGGCCCGCGGGTCCACGGGCTCGAAGTTCCGCCTCAGGCTCTCCAGTGCAGCGACCATCTTTTCCCTGCCCGCGATCATGGCGCCGCCCCTGTCGGCACGGTACTCGCGCCTGCGCGAGAAGGAGGCCACCACGATGGAGCCGAGGATGCTGAACAGGATGTCCAGCACGATGGTCAGGGCGAAGCGCACCACGTAGGCCAGGTCCTCCTTGACGGACAGGCTCACGAAGTAGCTGATGACCCGGGAGAGGAACAGGGCGAAGGAGTTCACCACGCCGGCGATGAGCGTCATGGTGATCATGTCCCCGTTTGCGATGTGGGAGATCTCGTGGGCCAGGACGCCCTCCACCTCGTTCCTGTCCATCCTCCCGAGCAGGCCGGACGAGACGGCCACGAGGCTCCGGTTCTTCGTGGGCCCGGTGGCGAAGGCGTTCATCTCGGGGGACTCGTAGATCCCCACCTCGGGCATGGGGAGCCCCGCCTTCTGGCACATGCCGGCCACCATGAGGACCAGGGGGTGGCCCGAGTTCGGGTCGATGACCTGCACGCCCATGGCCTTCTTGGCGATGAACCGCGACATGAAAAGCGATATGAAGGCGCCCGCCATGCCCCACACCCCGCAGAAGAGCGCCAGGGTGACCCAGTTGATCCCGTAGGGTGTCAGGTAGCGGTTCAGGCCCAGGAGGTTGATGATGATGGAGATGGTCACCATCACCAGGATGTTCGTTGCCAGAAAGAGGAAGATGCGTTTCATGGTATCCCTGCTCCTTGCATTTTCGTCTTGTTTAGTGCTTTCAACCCTTCATTTCAATGCCGGTGCCCATTATCACGACACCTTCCATACACCAATATCCCTGTTTCCGTAAACATCATCCGGTCCGGACGACCTGGCCGGCACGGCGGCACGGGCATCTATTCTCTCTTTACAGGGCGCACCCCTTTGGGCCATCATGGATCCATCGCAAGGGGGTGCTCATGAGGGGATGGAACGAGGACGAGATCAGGGACAGGGCCCTCATGGCGCCCTGCGGACTGTACTGCGGCGTCTGCGGGGTGTACATCGCCACCCGGGACGACAATCTCAAGTTCAAGACCGTGATGGGGAACCTCTACGGCACCAGGCCCGAGGACACCGAGTGCCTCGGGTGCATGCAGCCGGACCCGCCCGAGAAGCTCTACGGCTACTGCGCCATGTGCACCATCCGCGACTGCGTGAGGGAAAAGGGCTTCTACTCCTGCCACCAGTGTCCTGACTGGCCCTGCGATCAGATCAGCAACTTTGGGCTGGCCACGGGCCGTCGTGTCATGCAGCAGACCATACCGGTCTGGCGTGAGCTGGTGAAACAGCTCGGCGACGAAGAGGGCAGCGTGGAGTGGGCCCGCTCTGTGTGCGAACGCTACCACTGCCCGGACTGCGGCGGCCCGCTCTTCCGAGGGGCGCAGACGTGCCGTGCCTGCGGAAGGGCAGTGGCCGACGACCTGGACGGGTCCCTGTGATGCACGCTGACGGCGCCAGCGGCATGAACGAACGCATCCGCAGGTGCACGGAACCCGACCTGGGCGGCAGCCTCCTGGGCCGTGGCCTTCTACGAGAAGAACGGCTACCGCCGTGTCAGCACCGGGGAGAAAGACCGCCTGCTGCTGACATACTGGTCCATCCCGGAGCGCCAGATGGAGACGCCCGTGGCGCTCTCTGACAGACGGTGGAAGGAGGGTTCATGATGGCAATACCCGGAGACATCCTCATCCTGCTGGGCATCGGGCTCGCGGCCGGCCTGCTCGCCGGCTTCTTCGGCATCGGCGGCGGCGTCATCATCATCCCGGCGCTGATCTACATCCTGGACTACTCCCAGCACCGGGCCACGGGCACCAGCCTTGCAGTGCTGCTGCCGCCCGTGGGCATCGCCGCCTTCATCGAGTACTACCGCCACGGAAACGTGGATATAAAGGCGGCCATCGTCATCGCGGCGGCGCTCATCGCAGGCGGCTGGATCGGGGCGTACCACGCCAACAGGCTCTCCGGGACGGTCCTCAGGCTGGCCTTCGGCGTGTTCATGACGGCCCTGGGCTGTTCCCTGGTATACGGCGCAGCGAGAAAGATGGGTTGGTTCTCATGAGCGGCGGGGAACACTCTCACGGATCAGGGAGGTGCTGATGGACAATCCGTCCCACGAGAAGCTCCTGGACAGTCTGTTCGACGGGATCTACTACGTGGACCGGGACCGGAGGATCACCTTCTGGAACAAGGCGGCCGAGCGGATCACCGGGTACGCGAAGGAGGAGGTGCTCGGCTCGTGCTGCGCGGACAACCTGCTCCGCCACGTGGACGCCAGCGGCAGGGAGCTCTGTTTCACGGGGTGCCCGCTGTCCGCAACCATTGCGGACGGGGATGCCCACGAGGCCCATGTGTACCTTCACCACAAGCAGGGGCACCGTGTTCCCGTATCCGTCCGGGTCTCTCCGGTGAGGGACGAGTCCGGGAAGATCGTCGGTGCGGTGGAGATCTTCACGGACAACTCCAGCTTCCACCAGATCATCAAGGAAATGGAGCAGCTCAAGCACGACGCGTACATGGACGAACTCACCGGCGCGGGCAACCGCAGGTACGGCGAGATGACCCTGAGCACCAGGATCCACGAGCTGAACGCGTTCGGCAAACCCTTCGGGCTGATCTTCTTCGACATCGACCACTTCAAGCACTGCAACGACACCTACGGCCATGCCGTGGGCGACGAGGTCCTGGTCATGGTGGCCAAGACCGTCATGAACATCCTGCGCCGCATGGACTCCATCGCCCGCTGGGGGGGCGAGGAGTTCATCGTGATCCTGCCGAACATCGACCTGAGGACCCTCCAGGCGGTTTCCGAGCGCATCAGGGTCTTCATAGAGACGAGCTTCCTCGTCATCCGGGGAATCAATGTCAATGTCACCGCCTCGCTGGGGGCCACCATGGCGCGGCCGGGCGACACCGTGGAGTCGGTGGTCCGGCGCGCGGACACCCTCATGTACGCCAGCAAGACCTCGGGGAGAAACCGGGTGACGACGGATTAGGAAGCGGAGAATGAAGCTGCGGCCCCACCACATCCTCTGCGTGAGGTTCCTCGGCGCGGAACCTCCGGGACGGGGCGACGCCTTTACCCTGCTGTGCCGTCGGGTCAGGGACCTGATGACCTCTGATATGGACACCCTCATTGAGGTCACCGAAGGAGTGGACGACCTCTGCGGCCCCTGCCCCAACCTCGCAGACGGCCGGTGCACCAGCCCCTTCGGCGACGAGAACGAGGTCAGGAAATGGGATGCGCGGATCCTGCAGGGCTTGGGGTTGAACAGCGGGATGCAGCTGACCACAGGCGCCTTGCGGGAACTTACCGACCGGGCGACACCGTTGGATTTCTGCAGGACCCGCTGCCCGTGGCGATCAGTCTGCACCGTCTTCTCCCCTCCCAATGCAGGCTAACCACCCTCTCTACTGAAGGCTTCATGCGCACCGGTTACTGCTGCTTGACAGAGCTCAGGTATTCCGGTATTGGTTTATCCAATTATATGAGTCTGGTTATCCAATATCCCCTCTCCATCGACGATATCGATGATAATTCCGACAAGCCCCTGCCGCGGCGCATCGCGGACCTGCTCCTGGCAAGAATCTTCACGGGCGAGCTGAAGCCCGGCGACAGGCTGCCCCCGGACCGGCTCCTGGCCGGGCAGCTCGGCGTGGACCGCACCTCGCTCAGGGCCGCGCTGAGCGAACTGGCCGGCAGGAACATCGTCAGGGCGGTGCGGGGCTCGGGCGTGGTGGTGCTCGACTACCGCGAGCACGCGGGACTCGACTTCCTCGACGCGGTGCTCGGCATGAGCGACATCGACCTGGGCGGTGCCCTGCACCTGGAGATCCTGGACCTGTGGGTGGAAGTGGTGCCTGCGATAATAAGGATGGCCATGGCGCGCTCCACCCCCGCGGACATGGCCGCGCTGGACGCCCTGTTCGGGCGCCAGCTCGACCTCCTGGACAAGGGGGCGGACCCCGCGGACATCGCAGCCGTGGAGGTGGAGCTCCAGGACTACCTGGTGAGGCTCTCGGGCAGCACCATCGTCAGGCTCCTGGCCAACTCCCTGCGGCGCTCGCGGCTCCAGTTCGTAGGGTCGTTCTACAGGACTGTGGACGTGAAGGCGCACATCCTCGCCCAGCGCTCGCTCATCAGACTCATTGCCGAGGGCGGGCACTCACCGGAGAAGATCGCCGGTCTGTACCGCTCGTACCTGCAGGAGCACACCCGCTCCCACCGCGCCCGCATCGCGTCCCAGAGTCCCCAGCCCCATCGGCGGAGGTCACCCGGGCCCCCCGGCGGAAAGGAGCGTTCATGAAGGCAGCAGTTCTCGCCGGGCCCAGGCTCATCAAGACCATGGAGCTCGACCCCCCCGTCTCCACGGACGGGTCCGTGGTCGTCCGCGTGACGGCCTGCGGCATCTGCGGGTCCGACATCCACTACTGGGAGGCCGGGGCCGGTGCCGACGGCCGGCCAGACCTCGTCATGGGCCACGAGTTCGCCGGCGTCATAGAGGATGCCGGTGCCAGGGCGGACCTCAGAAAAGGTGACCGCGTCACCGTGATACCGCTGAACCCCTGCGGAGAATGCCCGGCATGCCGCACAGGCCACGCGCAGCTCTGCCTGAACGGCAAGAACAGGCCCCACATCGGCCAGAACCGCCCCGGCGCCTATGCCGAGTACATCGAGGTGAGGCCAGACATGGTGCGCAGCCTACCCGGTTCCGTCAGCGACACGGCGGCGGCCATGGTGGAACCCGCCGCGGTCTGCCTGCATGCCGTACGCACCTCGGGCATGCGGAAAGGCGATGCCGTCCTCGTGGTGGGGGGCGGAACCATCGGCCTGCTCTGCGCGGCCTGGGCCCGTCTGAACGGCGCATCGAGGGTCTTCCTCTCCGAGGTTTCAGCTCCCAGGCTGGACGCCGCGGCGAGGCTGGCCATGGCCGATGAGGTGCTGGACGGGCGCGACCCGAAGGTGGCCTCCATCATCAAGAAGGCCACCTCGGGCGGGGTGGACATCGCCATCGACGCCTCGGCCTCGGACGCTGGCATCAACACCGGTGTCTCGGCCCTGGGGCTCCGGGGCACCCTGGTCCTGGCAGGGATCAGCCTGAGGCCCCAGTCCATCATGACCCTGTTCCTCACCCTCAAGGAGGCCACGCTGAAGACCTCCTTCGGGTACCGCATCGAGGACTTCGAGCACAGCCTCGCCGCCATTGCCGAAGGGCAGCTCGGGGTGGGCGGGCTCGTGAGCAGAACCATCGGTATCGACGAGGTGCAGCATGCCTTCGAGGACCTCCATGGGGGGGCCTCGGGCGACGTCAAGGTCATCATAGCGCCATAGGGAAAGGAGCAAGCCATGAGTCGTTCCAGCGTCAGGTCCATCTGCTTCGAGTGCCATTCCCGCTGCGGGGTCTTCGTGGACGTGGAGGACGGGAGGCTCGTGGGCGTCCGGGGAGATCCGGACCACCCTCACAGCCACGGCTACACCTGCCCCAAGGGCAGGGCAGCATACGAGCTCATCTACCACCCGGAACGCATCACGAAACCCCTGGTGAAGGGTCAGGGGGGCTTCAGGGAGACCTCGTGGGACGAGGCCCTGGGCCTCATCGCCGAGAACCTGCTCAAGGCCAGGGAAACATTCGGCGCAGAGTCAGTGGTCTTCGGCACCGGCACCACCCGGGGACTGGCGCCCTACCTGAACCGCTTCCTCGCCCTGTTCGGATCGCCCAACTTCATGGCGCCCTCCAACATGAGCGGCGGCCCCATCGTGCTGGGCAGCGCGGCCACCTGCGGGTTCGGCCTGGTGGACCCGGACTACGCACAGAGCGCCTGCATCCTCCTGTGGGCCCACAACCCGGAGATGTCCTGGGCCGGCCTGTACATGCACGACATCAGCGAGGGGCTCAAGAAGGGCGCGAAGCTCATCGTGGTGGACCCCCGGGGGACCCGGCTCGCCAGGAAGGCCGATTGCTGGCTCAGGATCAGGCCGGGCACGGACGTGGCCCTGCTCCTGTGCTTCATCAACGTGATCATCCGGAAAGACCTCTATGACCACGAGTTCGTGGAAACGTGGACGAACGGATTCGACAGACTGAAGGAACACGTCTCTCCCTTCACGCCTGAGCGCTGTGCCGAGATCTGCTGGCTCGACGCAAAACAGATCGAGGAGGCGGCGACGCTCTTCGGCAGCACCAGGCCCGCAAGCATCGGCGGCGGCATGGGCGGCGTGTGCCAGGCGAACGACGCCTTCGACCTCACCCGCTCGCTGACCATCCTGTCCGCCATCACAGGCAACCTGGAGGCCAAGGGCGGCAACCTCAACTGCCAGCCGCCCACCAGGAAGCGCTCGTGCTACGGCCCCGACTTCTCGGCCTACGACAACCTGCCGAAAGAGCAGGCCTCAAAGAAACTGGGGCTCGACCGGTTCCCGCTTCAAGCCCACATCCCCATCCCCTGCCCGCCCCAGGTCGTCTGGCCCGCCATCGAGACGGGCAGGCCCTACCCCGTGAAGGCCGTGGGCCTGTTCGCAAACAACAGCGTGTGCGCCTACCCCAACTCGCAGCGGGTGAGAAAGGTACTGGCTTCCCTGGACTTCCTGTTCTGCGTGGACTACTTCCACACTCCCACCACCGAGCTGGCCCGCGTGATCCTGCCGCCCGCCCACTGGACCGAGCGGGACGATATCGAAGACCTGCTCATGAAGAACCACGTGTTCGCCCAGGTCAAGGCCCTCGAGCCAGTGCCCGAGTGCAGGGACGAGAAGCAGATCCTCATCGACCTGGCAGCGAAGGTGGGGCTCGACGGGTACTGGCGAACTGTCCCAGAGGCCCTGGACTACCGGCTGGAGCCCTGCCGCATGACCTTCGAGGAGCTGAAGGCGCGCGGTCACTACGCGACACCGCTCACCTACCATGGGTACGAGAAGTTCGGGAAGTTCCGCACCCCCACGGGCAGGGTGGAGCTCTGTGCGGACTACCTCACCATGCTGGGCATCAGCGCGCTACCCAACTTCAAGGAGCCAGACGAGGGGCCGGTGGCAAGCCCCTCTCTCATGGAGGAGTTCCCGCTCATCCTCACCACGGGCGGCCGGAACATCGTGTACTACCACTCCTCGCACCGGAACATCCCCTCGCTGAAGAGGCGCTCCCCGGACCCGGAACTCCAGATCCACCCGGACACGGCGCGCGCGCTCGGCATCGACGACCACGAGTGGGTGTACCTCTCCTCGCCCAGGGGCCGCGTGGAGATCCGGGCGCTCTACGATGCGGACATGCACCCGAAGGTGGTGCACTCCCCCCACGGCTACTGGTACGGCGTGGACGACGGATGGAAGCGGCTCAACATCAACATGCTCACCGCGGACGAGCCCCTGTGCCCGGTGACCGGGTCCGTGCCCATCAAGGCGCTCGTCTGCCGCGTCGAGAAAAGGGGATCCTAGCCCGGAACCCCCTCGGGTACCGGACCACCCTTTCCACGGGAGGGACATGACCGCGTTGACGGCTCATGGGCCGATGAAGCGGACATGGGGCGTGAACGTCTGCCCTGCCCGGACATGGTGCCCATACGATTCAACTATTTCATAACCTCGCCGAAACAGTACGATAAGAACGCCATGTGTCTCATTCTCCTTCAGTACGGGAACCGGGAGGCGAGATGGATCCGATACGGGTGGTGGTGCATTTCCGTGACAACAGGCTGATCAAGGGCTACACCAAGAACTTCAACCCCACGACACCGTCGTTCCACCTCACCCCGGAAGGCTCACAAGGTCAGGACAGCCAGGCGGTGAAGATCGAGGTCAGTGACCTGAAGGCGGTCTTTTTCGTCAAGACCTTTGACGGCAACAGGGACTATGAGGAACGGAAGGTATTCACCCCACAGGACAGGGCCCAGGGCCGCAAGGTGGAGGTGACCTTTGCGGACGGGGAAGTGCTCCAGGGCTCCACGGTGGGGTACGATCCCCAGCGCACCGGCTTCTTCCTCATCCCTGCGGACCCCTTGAGCAACAATGTCAGGATCTTCGTGGTCTCGGCTGCGGTGAAACACTTCAGGTTCCTGTAGCCCGGGTGTCGCAGGGCCAGGATGTGAACCCCGCCCTGATGGGAAACACTCGGGGATACGTCACTGGACCTTCCCGCCTCCCCGTTTCTCCTCCAGCCTCGCGTCCCCCTTCATGGCCTCGTAGCCGGACACGATGTCCAGCAGCTCCTCGGTGATGGTCATCTGCCGCTGGCGGTGGAAGGCCACATGGATCTCCTCGAGCTGCTCCTCGATGTTCTTCTCCGCGTTCTGCATGGCCGCAAGCCTGCTCGCGTTCTCGCTGGCCAGCGACTCGGTGAAGGCCCGGTACAGCGACACGAAGAGGTATTCCCGCAGCAGGGCCAGGAACAGGGAGTCGAAGTCCAGGGTGTACATGGGCAACGAGCGCGATTCCCACTTCCTGTTCCGGATCTCTTCGAGCCACACCTGGTCCACGGGCAGGAGCCGCAGGGTATGCGGATGGTACGTGGCGCCGGATACGTAGTGGTTGTAGAAGAGGTAGATGTGCTGGATCTGTGCCCCGAAGTGCCACTCCTCCAGGATCATGACGAGCTCCTGCACCATGGGCGTTATGCCCGCGGTGGAGCTTGGGGTGGACAGGGTGTCGTAGATGTCCTGGTTCGCCGCGAGCAGGTAGTCCTTGGCGCGCTCTCCCACGGTGAGGATGTAGCGGTTCTCCGGGGCCACACCGAGCCTGTCGAACTCGTCCACCGCGTGGGACACCACCTGGGCGTTGAACTGGCCGCACAGGCCCTGGTCCGAGCCGAACACGATCCCACCGAGGCGGCCGAGCGGCATGACGCCGGCGGAGAGCTCCTCCTCGGGCCGCGACTGCAGGGCCACCTGCAGGCCCATCTCCACGGTCCTGGTATAGTCCACGAGCGACTCCACGGAGCGCTGGTACGCCCGGATGCTCACCGCGGCCAGGGCCTTCATGGTCTTGACCACGGAGAGCAGGTCCTGGGTGCTCTTGATCTTGCGCTTCAGCGCGTCAAGGGTTTGCATGGCCCGTTCCCGTCATGCCGCGAATGGCCTCCTTTGCCGTGTTCAGGATGGCATTGAAGTCGTCCAGGCTGAGCTTGTCCCCCTGGTAGATCCTGGCGCACAGCGCTGCGAGGTGCCTGGTCATGCCCTCGCGCACCCTGCTCTCGGCGCTCGGTATCTCGTCCACCGCCACATCGTCCAGAATCCCGCCGGTCACGGCCATGAGCGACGCGATCTGCTCGGCCACCGGTATGGGCCGGTACTGGGGCTGCTTGAGGATCTCGCGGACGCGCCACCCCCGCTCCAGGCGCTTCTTGGTGTCTTCGTCGAGCCTGGTGCCGAAGCGCGAGAAACTCTCGAGCTCCTCGAACTGGGAGTAGGCGATCCTCATGTCGCCCGCCACGGCGCGGTAGGCGGGAAGCTGGGCCTTGCCTCCCACACGGGACACGGACTTTCCCACGTCGATGGGCGGCAGGATGCCCTTCTGGAACAGGTTGGGCGAGAGGTAGATCTGGCCGTCCGTGATGGAGATGAGGTTCGTGGGGATGTACGACGACATGTCCTGGGCCTCGGTCTCGATGATGGGGAGCGCCGTGAGCGAACCGCCGCCGTATTCCTTGCGCAGGTGGGTGGAGCGCTCGAGCATGCGCGAGTGGATGTAGAAGATGTCGCCCGGGAAGGCCTCCCTGCCCGGAGGCCTGCGGAGCAGGAGCGACAGCTCGCGGTAGGCCCGGGCGTGCCGGGTGAGGTCGTCGTAGATGACGAGCACGTCTTTCCCCTGGCTCATGAAGTACTCGCCCATGGAGGTGGCCGCGTACGGCGCAACGAACTGGAGCCCGGGCGGCTCCTCGCCCGAGGCCACCACCACCACGCTGTAGCGCATGGCATCGTGCTCGTTCAGGATGGCGATGGACTTGGCCACGTCCGAAGACTGTTTGCCGATGGCGCAGTAGATGCAGATCACGTCCTTGTCGTGCTGGTTGATGATGGTGTCGAGCGCTATGGTGGTCTTGCCGATCTGGCGGTCACCCAGGATGAGCTCCCGCTGCCCCCTGCCGATGGGGATCAGGGCGTCGATGGCCTTGATGCCGGTCTGCAGCGGCACAGTGACCGGGTCGCGGTGCATGATGGGCGGGGCCTCCCGCTCCACCGGGAGCCTGGCCGTGGCATGGACCTCCCCCTTGTTGTCCAGCGGCCTTCCCAGGGCATCCACCACCCTGCCCAGCAGGCCGTCGCCCACAGGGACGTCCAGGACGCGTCCGGTCCGGTGCACGAGGTCTCCCGCATTGATCCGCTCGGAGGGGTCCAGCATGATGATGCCGATCTCGCCGGGGTCGATGTTGAACACGAGCCCATAAAGGTCGCCGGGGAAGCGCACGAGTTCCTCGGCCCTGATGCTGTCCATGCCGGAGAGGCGTACTATGCCTCTTCCCACGAAGTTCACCACTCCCACCTCTTCGGGCTTCAGGCCGGGCTTGTGCGTTGCCACGACGCGTTCCATGGCATTTAGGGTGGAATCAAGGCTCTGTTTCAGGGTGGCGTTTTTGCCGGTCTTTTCCATGGGCAACTCCCTTCAGTTCCTGTACGCAACTCCGGTACGCGACACCAGGCCTCACTGCACGGTTTCTCCCGCGTCGTAGCCCGAGGGGATCTCCTCCTTCAACGCCCGCCTGAATTCCTCCTCGAGTCCGGCCAGGTAGTCGCCCATGCTCCATGAGAGCTTGTAGCCGCGGGACATGAGCTCGATGCCTGAACCCACGGAGGGAGCCACCTCGAAGTTCAGCTCCACTTCGGGAGAGAGGTACGGCTCGATGGCCTTGACGACCCTGTTCCTCTGGTCTTCGCCGAGCTCGAAGCCGCTCCGGACCAGGATCTCGGTGCTCCCTGAGTCCATCGACCGCCTGAGCATGTCTTGCTGGTCCTCGTCCAGGGCAGCCACGCGCCTGATGAAGACCCCGATCACCCTGTCTTCAAGCTCCTCGTCGGCAAGGTCGCCTACGATCTGCCTGATGGTCCCGAAGATGAAGGCGCCGGAGCGCTGTCTGAGCTCCTCGAAGAAGACCTCCCGCTCCCGCAGGAGCGACTCGCGCCAGCGCTGCCTGCTCTCCTCTGCCTCGCGGCGCACGTCCGCCAGGAGCCGCTGCCGCTCCGCCTGGGCGTCCTTTGCAGCCTGGTTCAGGATCTCCTCGGCCTTGCGCTGGATGTCGCGGTCCACCTCCTCCAGCTCCGCCTCCCTGGCCTTGGCCTGGGCCTTGAGGCGGTCGGCATCGTCCAGGCTTTTTGCGATCCTTGCCTGGCGCTCGTCCATGGCCTTGACGATGCGGTCGTACAGGAAGTACTTGAGCAGCGCCGCCAGGATGAGAAAGTTGATGATCTGGGCTGCGAAAACGAACCAGTCGATGTGCATCCATCATCCCCCTTTGGCCATGGTGATGAAGTGATCCCAGAAAGGATTTGCGAAGATGAGGATCATGGAGATGACGAAGCAGTAGATGGCAATGGATTCGATCATGGCCAGGCTCACGAACAGCGTGCGAGTGATGGTGTTCTTCTCGTCGGGCTGCTGGGCGATGGCGCTCACGGCCTGCTTGGCCGCAATGCCTTCGCTCAGTGCCGGTCCGATGGCTCCGAGCGCCATGGTGATACCGGCCGTGACGATGGAAGCGATCGCAACAACAGTCAGATTGTCCATATCACACCTTCCTTTCTCTCGAGATTCACTCCGTTTGCATACATACCCGAATCGTCCTAATGGACTTTCTCCTCATGGTGATGGGCCTGGGTGACGGATGCGATGTACACCATGGCCAGGATGGAAAAGATATATGCCTGCACCATGCCGATGAGCAGGCCGAGTGCATGCATGACGATGGGAAAGAAGAGCGGGGTCACTGCGAGCAGGATGGCGATGACCTTGTCGTGGCTCATGATGTTGCCGAAGAGCCTGATGGCCAGGGCCAGGGTCCGGGTGAACTCGCCCATGACATGGAACGGGAAGAAGATGAACGTGGGCTGGAAGTATTCCTTGAAGTAGGACAGGCCGTTCTTGGAGATCCCGTAGATGGGTACGGACAGGAATACCGTGACCGCCAGGGCCGATGTGGTGGTGAGTGACGAGGTGGGCGCCACGTACCCCGGCACGATGAGGAGCAGGTTGGACAGCCCGATGAACAGGAAGAGCGTTCCGATGAAGACCGTATAGTGGTCCGGGTTGTCCTGGCTCACCTCGTGGATCTGCTCCCGGATGGAAGAGACAACGACCTCCAGCAGGTTCTGCCAGCGGGAGATCTTCACATCGGATGTGGCCTTGCGCCCCACCAGGAGCGCCAGGGCGATGAGGATGCCCATGATGAGCCAGGTGTAGACGAGGGTGGCGGATATCTTCACGAACCCCCACTGGAGGAAGATGACCTGGTCCGGGCTGATCTGGTTGAGCCTCAATATCTCCATACGGGCCCCCTCTGGGTCCTGCCGGGCTTCCTGCCCAGTGAGCGTACCATGAGCTCGCGCGCGACCACGAAGCCGAGCAGGGCTGCCAGGAGACGCTCCCAGCTGCCGGCCATGACCACAGCGAACCCCGCCGTGACCACGGCGATCCTCAGGAGGAAGCCGGCGGCCGATGCCAGCTGATGCCCTGCCGACTCGGCCATCCTCTGCACGGATCTCCACAGGTGGAGGCTGAAGAAGACGCCGAGCGCGAGCCCGACGCTGAACGCCAGGATGAGATACGGCATCTGGGGCCCGAGGCTCATTCCCTGTCCTCCCACTCGTCATCAAAGGGCTCCTCTGTCTCGATGCCGCCCTTGCGCACCCAGTACCAGGCGTTCACGCACCCCACCATGACGCCGAGTATGAGCAGCATGAGGGCCCAGGAGTACTGGGAGGGCCACATGCGGTCGATCCAGAGGCCCAGCGCCACGCCGATGAGCGTGGGGATGGCCACGGACCAGCCCACCACGCCGAACATGCCCAGGCCGAACCAGACGGTCTTGTCCTCCTGATCGAGCCCCCTGATCTTCCTCTGTTCCTTTCTCACCACCTCCTTGGCGAATTTCTTCACGATGTCGTTCCGGCTGAGGTGGGAGGGTTTGGGTTTCTTATCCATACTTCTTCATCTCCATGAACCGGCGCACGATGCTCGCCTCCAGGCGTGCCGCCGCCGTTCGCGCCGCCTTCTCCTTGTCGTCCAGGACCCGGAACTGCTCCTGCACCACGCTCTTAAGATGTCCCAGGCTGGGGATGGCCACCACGTTGCGGGTGGAGACCAGCACCTCGTCGCCCTTCTTCACCAGCATGCCCCTGTCCACGGCAAAATACTCCGGACTGCCTCCCTCGGTGGTGATGCTCAGGAGCCCCGGCACCAGGGCGCTCACGAAGTCCACGTGCCTGGGCAGCAGGCAGAAGGATCCGTTGGGCGCCTCGGCCACCAGCTTGTCGATGGTCCTGTGCAGGAATACCTCAGCGGGCAGGAGGATCTTACAGTCCATCCACGTGCACCTCGTCGATGGTGCCGATCATGTAGAGCTTGGACTCGGGGACCTCGGCGAACTCGTCGTTCAGGATGCGCTCGCAGCCGTGCAGCGCGTCCTCGAGCGCCACCATCCTGCCCGGCATGCCCGTGAACTGCTCGGTGGTGAAGAAGGGCTGGGTGAAGAACCGCTCGAGCCTGCGCGCCCGGTACACGGTGCGCTGGTCCTCGCGGGAGAGCTCCGCGATGCCGAGCATGGCGATGATGTCCTTGAGGTCCTCGTAGATGGTGAGCGTCTTCCTGATCTCCTGGGCGATGCGGTAGTGCCGCTCCCCCACGATGTGGGGCATGAGCATCTTGGACCAGGACTGCAGCAGGTCCACGGCCGGGTACAGGCCCTCGCTCGCCCTCTTGCGCGAGAGCACGATGGAGGCAGAGAGGTGGCCGAAGGTGTGGGAGGCCGACGGGTCGGTGAAGTCGTCCGCGGGCACGTATACGGCCTGGATGGAGGTGATGGCGCCCGCGCTCGTGTTGCAGATGCGCTCCTCCAGCTCGGCCAGCTCGGTGCCCAGCGTGGGCTGGTAGCCCAGGCGCGAGGGGAGCTGGCCCATGAGACCCGAAACCTCGGAGCCCGCCTGGATGAAGCGGAAGATGTTGTCCATCATGAGGAGCACGTCCTGGTGCATGTCGTCCCGGAAGTACTCGGCAACGGTGAGCGCCGCGTGCCCAACCCGGAACCGGGCGCCCGGCGGCTCGTTCATCTGGCCGAAGACCATGACCGTGTTGCCCAGCACACCGGCCGAGATCATGTCGCGGTAGATCTCCTCGCCCTCGCGGCAGCGCTCGCCGATGCCGCAGAAGATGCTCACGCCGTGGTGCTTCTTCACCGTGTTGTTGATCATCTCGGTGATGAGCACGGTCTTGCCCACGCCCGCGCCGCCGAAGAGGCCGGCCTTGCCGCCCCGCTCCAGGGGGGCCAGGACATCGATGGACTTGATGCCTGTGGTGAAGATCTCGGAGACCGTGGACTGGTCGGTGAGCGGCACGGGTTTCTGGTGGATGGAACGCGGCGTGCCCTTGAGCTCGCCCTTGGCGTCGATGGGGCTGCCGAAAACGTTGATAACCCGGCCGAGGAGCTCCTCGCCCACGGGCACCTCAAGCAGGCGCCCGGTGTCGACGACCGCCGAGCCCCGGGCCAGGCCCTGGGTGGGGGTGAGCGCGATGCCGCGGATGAGGTGCTCGTTCAGGTGGGTGTTCACCTCGATGACGATGCGGTTGTCATCCCCCGCCCTCAGCACATGGAAGATCTCTGGAAGCTCCTTGGGAAAATGGGCATCGACCACGCTGCCCCGGATGGAAACCACGGTTCCGGTATTGACCTGTTCAGCCATACGCGTCAGGACCCCCTTGTCAGAACACGTGAAACGCCCTGATACCGTTTGACCCATCCCCCGCATGGGGATAAAAAACATTCCGCTTGGTTACATGTTTAAATCATATTTTCCCAGTGTCAAGGGGTTTTTAACTTTTCATGCAGAAAATCATGAATAATTTCAGGCATGACAGAAATGCCCCACAGGGCGTTTATCGGCCGATTCTTATGATATTTCCGTTGGCCCGTTTCACCTGAGATACGAACACGCACCGTAGAAGCGCTCACTGTAGTAGGCACTGGAGAGGGAATCGGCACAAATCGTCTTTCCTCTGCCCGGCGCATGGATGAATTTCCCGTCCCCGATGTAGATGCCCACATGGCTTATGCGGCCGTTGCCCGAGGTGGCGAAGAACACCAGGTCGCCCTTGTCCAGGTCTTCCCTGTCGAGCTGCTCCCCGGCCGCATACTGCTCCGCCGAGGTGCGGGGCACGTCCAGGCCGTTGAGCTGGTACACCGCCAGGACGAGCCCGCTGCAGTCCAGCGGTGCGTTCAGCTCGCTGCTCCCCCACAGGTAGGGCATCCCGATGAACCCGTGGGCCGTGTCCACGATGTCGTCCCGCAGGGACAGCCCGGAGCGGCTCCGGCCCAGGGCCTGGCCGTACTCCCCCGGTTTGACGATGAAGAACACCTCGATGATGCCGAGGCCCTTGAGCCGCCGTGCCTCGTCCGTCGCCCCGGCGAGGGAGGTGAAGTTCCCGAAGCGCACCTTGTAGAACCCGGAGGAGTGGTGGAAGTAGAAGGCGTCGATCCCCTGGCCCTCGAGCTTCCTGGTGAGCCTGGCCGCGTTGTCCACCTCGAGGAAGGCCCCCACCTGGATGGCATAGCCCATCTTCTGGGCAGGCGCCACGGCCCTGGGCTTGATGAGAGGTTTCGTGTGGTAGGGCGCGATGACGGATTTCCTGGCGGAACAGCCTGACAGGAACACCAGGACGGCGAGTACGGCCGCCATGATCCGGATGCCGGTGGACCCCCTGCCCCTTCCCATCATCCCCCTCGCGCTCGACGACTGCGCATGAACAGCGAACTGCCGGAGATTTCCTGGACTTCTCTTTAGCAGCGAAGGGCCGTGATGTCCAGGTATATCCTATTCCAGCCTTCTCAGGCAGCGCATGATCCCTTGTTTTTTCAGGATGATCTGCATATCTTATGAGATGTACCGTTTTGCGGTCGAACCGGAGAAAAGGAGGCATGCCCATGCCCTATGTCGAGTGGTGCGAGATGTTCAGCATCCATGTTCCCGATATCGACAGGCAGCACACCCGGCTCCTCGAGATCGCCAACGAGTTCCATGCCGCACTGAAGGCCAACAGGGCGCGCCAGACCCTCTTCGACATCCTCAACTCCCTCATCCGCTATGCCGAGGAGCACTTCCGCGACGAGGAGAAGGCCATGGAGGCGGCCGGGTATCCCGAAGAGGATCTGCTTGCCCACCGTGCCCTGCACGAACAGCTCTATGACGACATCTACCGCCTGCACGGGGAATTCCAGGAAGCCAGGGAAAAGACCATCCACGACGTGGAGCTGTTCCTCAACAACTGGCTCATCAAGCACATCCTCCTGGAGGACAAGAAGCTCTCTCCCTACAGCGAGATGCTGAGAAAGAAAGCCAGGGAGGGCAGACTGCACCGGTGAGAGCAGCCGAGCGACTTTCAAGGCATTCTGGTTATGGAGTGCATAGGTGAAAATGTTTCGCCAAACCCTGAGCTCCGGCCAGGGGTTATCCATTGCGGGAACGGCACATATAAGCTATATCTCTGGCGGATGATCCCTCCAGTGACAATGAAGGGCATCCGTATAATGTAACATGGTGAGTATGCAGGTATCAGCGGATATGTATCATACGACTAGAGACGGCATCTTGCCCGGATTACCCTCAAAGGCCCTTCTCCTGCAATGTTGAAGTTCCTGAAACATCCCCTCACCAGATCCCTCGACTTGGACGACCCCCGCACCACCCTTCTGCGAAGAAGGATTATACAGGAAAAACACTTTCTCCGGATGATCTATCAGGACTGGTACGGATGGATTGCATCCTCATTGCCTCCGGACAACCAGCCAGTGCTCGAACTCGGATCAGGCGCAGGGTTTCTTGACCAGTACATCCCTGGCCTGATCACCTCCGAGATCTTTCCAAGTCCAACCGTACGGATCGTCCTTGATGGATGTACACTGCCCTTTGCAGATGCATCCCTTAGTGCCATTGTAATGATAGATGTGTTCCACCACATCCCTGATGTCCTGTCCTTTCTCCATGAGGCGGTCAGGTGCATCAAGCCCGGGGGTACTGTGCTCATGGTCGAGCCGTGGGTAACCGTCTGGTCCGCATGGATATATTCCAGGCTTCATCATGAACCGTTTGATCCCGATGCCCCCGAGTGGGCATTCCCCTCCATGGGACCGCTCTCCGGGGCCAATTCCGCGCTGCCATGGATCGTTTTCAAACGGGACCGAGAACTCTTCGAATCGTGTCTTCCAGATCTCTCAATCAAAGAAATCAAGGTCGAAAGACCCTTTCTGTACCTGCTCTCCGGAGGCGTTTCACTCAGGAGTATCATGCCGAATTTCACCTTCGGAATGTGGAAACGCCTCGAGCATGCCATGGCTCCCATGAACAGATGGATCGGGATGTTTGCGAGAATCACGCTGCGCAGGTCTCATCATTTCCATCACACTGCCAGTTCATGAAAGATGCATGTTGTTCCTTTGCACATCCCAAGGAAGTCTCAATTCAACATCGTTCTGAGATAGTATTGACTTGGCACCCATACTATCAGAAAATCAATTGGTCTTTAATGAAAACAGGTGCGGACATCATTGTCCCTGTTCCATATTCTTTCCAGGTATACACATGGAAGGACTGCTGTGCAGGGTAAAACGGGTTGTTCCTCGCATAGAATATAAAGCATGCACCCCCCTAGGAAAAGGATTGCTGCTTGGAGAGACAACGGCGTCACCAATTGATCAGTCATAGGGAAAAGGGCTCTTCTTCCCAGATCGCTGAACGATCCGGCATCCTCCCATTATACGGGGTGCTCATCGCCATACTGATTCCTCATCTCTGGCTGTTCTACCACGTGCCCATCCTGCAGATCATGGGTTTTTTCACCGGCGTTGTGTTCTTTCTCTATCTCCCGGGATATTTCCTGACTGACATCCTGAGATGGGAAGACAACCCGCTTTCCAGGACTATCATTTCGCTCCTTGCCGGCGTGGCGATCACACCGATTGCGTATTATTGTGCCGGCATTCTTGGTCAGCACTGGCTCTTCATCGTCTTCACGGCCGGGATCTCATCCTATTCCATCTACATGCACCTCAACTCACAGGGCCGCGCTCACCTGCTCCGTCCCCCCATGGGGTGGTGGAAAATGCTGCCGGTTCTGGCAGTGCTGCTCGGCCTGCTGCACTTCAGCCATTTCTCCGATCTCACCATCCTGCCCACAGGGGGGTTCAAACTCCGCACAACAGATTTCACCGAGTCCATCTTTCACCAGGGGATCATCAACGTGGTGGAAAAAGTGGTCCCCCCATTTTATCCCTATGCGAGCGGGTACAGCCTATCTGATTACCACATAGACATGCATGTCCTCGCTGCGGTGTTCTGCAGGTATCTGTGGATCGACTCTTCAATCATGACCTACTATTTCCTGCCACTGCTCCTCTTCGGGCTCATAATCGCCGTACCCGCGGTATTCTTCTACTCGCTCCATGCAGATCTGAACCTGAGTCTCCTTCTCGGACTTCTCATGTTCAGCGCCGACCTCTCCTTCATCCCGGGAATACTGCTCCATGGACAGGAAACTATCCCCTGGACCATCATCTTCTGCTCCACCATCTGGAGCCTGTTCACCCTGAACGGAATCATGGTCGCCATCCCACTGTTCTTCGGTGGGGCCTTGTCCCTGCAGAAGTATTACTCCTCAGGGAACGTCAGGTATCTCGTCTTCTTTTCCCTCTTTGCCCTGGCCTCTTACCGGGTCAAGAGTTCCATGGGGTTCCAGATGCTCGCCGTGGCCCTGCTCGCCCTGCCGTTCATCGAATGGAAGTCCCGGAACAGGCTGTGGATACAACCCCTGCTCTTCATCGCGGCAACAGCATGTATCATAGTGGCGGACCTGCATATGAAATCCCTTTCCCCCGGAAGCAACTGGTCGGTGCTGTGGAGCCCGCTGAACGGCATCAGGCAGACTGCTGAATATTTCAACCTACAGAGCTGGCTCAATGCCATACAAGCTCCCCTCGAGCATCCATTCACCCTGACCTCTGCCGTCATCCTTTCCTTCATAGGCCTCATGGGGTTGCGCCTGATCTGCGTGAAATATCTCGCGGACTATGTCAGGAACAGGCCCATGGAGCCCGTCATCCCGTTTCTCCTGATCTTCATATTCAGCGGTATCGGCCTCTCCGAGTGTATCTATCTGGGGGGGCGATATGACGAGATAAACAACGGCGTATGGTTCAAGGTCCAGTCGATCTTCGCTGCCACATACTTTATCCCGGCCTACATCTCCTCCATGCGTGATCGATACCGAACATGGGCGGTCATCCTTCTGGTGGTGGTCCTGTCCTACCCCACAACCCTGAATTTCCTCAGGCTGCGGAACATCAGTCCGACATGCGAAATCACCCGGAACCAGCTCGAGGCATCACGTTTCATACAGTCCAACCTGCCCACGAATGCCGTCATCATAGAGAAACCCAGTCACACTGCGCCTTCAATCTCATCGCACTTCGGGGGAAGGGCCTCTGTACTTGCCCCTTTCATGTCCTTCGCACGCTCCAGGATGAGCAGTGAGGACATCGCCTCGAGACAGCATGCCCTGAAAAGCTTCTTCGGCAACAGCACCGACGAAGGGCGGCTGGCTGTTCTCAGAAAATACCAGGTGACGCACCTCGTTCTGCCGTCCCGTCTCGACCGGTATGTTTCCCAGTGCAAGTGGGCCAGGAGAATCTATTACAATGCGGAGATCTCCATCTACGAGACCATCCTCGTCCCACAGAGGTGATTCCTGCTCTGCATATCCTCGCCGTGTGGCCTAATCGGCCTCTGCACGAGTGATCAACACCCGTACCGCCCACATCACACAGAGAACACAAAGGTTTCTATTGCACCCTGAAGAGAGATTGACAATGCAGCTGCAGTCATCGCATAAGCACTGTACAAAGATGATCAGAAGACACATGAATATGTATCATACATATACCCTGCCCGGCGACAGTGCTCAGGGCGAAGCCATGATGCTGGGCTGTGGCCATCGGCACTGGGCCACGGATTGACAATCAGCAGGCCGCCATGCTGAGAAACCGTAAACTCATCCTGTCATTGGTGATAGGGCTCCTCTTTTCCGGTGCGGCCATAGGCCTGTCCTTCAGGAATGTGCCCTTTTCCGAGGTCTGGTCATATGTTCGGTGCATCAACCCCTGGCACATCGTCCTGTCCGTGGCCCTCAGCCTGTCCACCTTTCTGGTGCGTGCCGTCAGATGGCGGACTATCCTTGCCCCGGTAAAAAGGATCGGTACCTCGCATGCATTCCATCCCCTGGTCATCGCCTTTGCCATCAACTGCATCCTTCCAGGAAGGATGGGTGAGCTGGCCAGGCCCGCAATCCTGTACAAGCGGGATCATGTTGAATTCTCCAAGGTCCTGTCTACGGTTGTGGTGGAGAGAATCTTCGACATCTTCACACTGCTGGTGCTCTTCGTTTCCGTGTTGGGCATGGTTGAGATGAGCCCTTCCGTGAGCCTCACCTTCAACGGGTATGACATCAACAGGGATACTCTCTTTGCCATCAGGACAAAGACCCTCTTGGCCGGTTGTGTTCTCCTGGGATCCATCGTCATGCTCATGGTGCCCGTCACCCGTTCCCTCATTGCCAGGTTCATCTCCTGGCTCCCCCATGTGCTCGTCTTCACCACGGCTCATTATCGGCAACGCCTCTCCCAGTTATTCCACGATCGATCCCACGCCATTCTCGACAACATAGCCCT
Source organism: Deltaproteobacteria bacterium (assembly GCA_029547045.1). Classification (GTDB taxonomy): domain Bacteria; phylum Desulfobacterota; class Desulfomonilia; order UBA1062; family UBA1062; genus MWEI01. The sequence goes on from JAKPQL010000053.1 coordinate 29,953, forward strand.
GGGATTCCAGGTTCTGAAGAGCCCTGCCACCATCGCCACCTGCATCCTGCTCTCTGCCGCCATATGGGTCATCACCTTCTGTTCCTTCTACGTCATTGTCCTGGGGAGCGAAGGGGTCTCCATAGACTTCATACAGGCATCAGCGGTGGTCATTTTCATCTGTTTCTTCATCATGCTCCCTTCAGTGCCCGGATACTGGGGGATCTGGGAGATCGGGGGGATATACGGGCTCATGCTCTTCGGGGTCCCAAAAGTGGAGGCTGCCGGCATAACCCTGACATACCATGTCTTTCAGGTCGTGCCGCTGATCCTGATGGGCCTGTTCTCTGCATGGTTCATCGGGGTGAACATCGTGCAGACTGGCCTGCACTCAAGAGACGAGATCCCTCGCTAGAGACGCCCTGTGCATGAACATCCGCAGGTCGTGTCTGAATACCTGATGCATGACAACCTCTGGTTTCGTTCAAGCCCGACGAAGGCTGATGTCATTGGAACAACTCGCACCTCGCTATCTTCATCTTTGCGAGTCTGAACCTGAGGGCTGTATACAGGCACCCGAATCCATAGCGAACACTTCGACCGAAGTTGATGGACGAGGCCTCCTCGGTGTAGCTCGTCGGGCAGGATACCTCGGCGATGGTATAGCCATGCCACAGGATCTGGGCCAGCATCTGGTTGTCGAAGACGAAATCGTCAGAGTTCCTGTGATAGGAGATGGCCTGCAGGAGCTGCCGGGAAAAGGCTCGATACCCGGTGTGGTATTCCGAAAGCTTCGCATCCATGAGGATGTTTTCTGCAAGGGTGAGAAAACGGTTCGAGACATACCTCCACAGGGGCATTCCCCCCTTGAGTGCATACCCGCCAAGGATTCGCGACCCGAGCACGCAGTGATAGAGCCCGCTGCCGATCATGGAGACCATGGCCGGGATGAGTCTCGGGGTATACTGGTAATCGGGGTGTACCATGATGACGATGTCCCCCCCATGCTGGATCGCAAGATCATAACATGACTTCTGATTCCCACCGTAGCCCTTGTTCCGCTCATGCTGCTGCACCACGGCGCCAGGCAGTGTCCTGGCAATCTCGACAGTGCGGTCCCTGCTGCTGTCATCCACCACGATCACCAGATCCACCACGCCCTGCTCCATCACTTCGTCATAGGTCTTCCGCAGGGTCTGCTCCGCCTGGTACGCAGGCATGACGACCACCACCTTCTGCTCCTTGAACACCGCACCCCCCCTTAGATGTGCTCTGGCATCTTTCCTATAGCTGATATGTCCCGCTTTTGAAAACAGAATCCATATGGACGGTCATGAAAAAAAGGCCCTCCGCAGGGTGACTGCGGAGGGCCTTCGGTAGCTTTAAGCGGTATCAGTGTGCCCAGACGTCAATCCAGCTGCCACCGAGCACCTCGAGATCAAACTGCGAGATGAAGATGTCCCCGAGTTGCCTGGCAGTTGGTCCGTCCAGGGTCCTCAAACGGGAGAGCCTCACCTCGGAAGTGATGGGGCCATTTACGGTAAACCTGAAGTTGTTGCCTGCATTTTCACCAATAGTGATGTGAACAACGCCGTTGCCGGCCTGGCCGTTATAGTACTGGGTGGTCATGGCGTATTTGCCGTTGCTGATGGTGGAGACATCGATGCTCACGGACCCGTTCACAATGATCGTGCCAGCGATGTCGAAATTGTACAGACCCACGTACGCCCCGATGGGGTCCACTGTCTGTGCGATCCAGCCGTTGGACTGCGTAGCCTGGGCAAGGGTCAGACCGTCGGTATCACCCCAGGATATGGTCGAGCATATGAACTTGTCGACGGTGACGTCAAAGTACATGGTGATGCCGCTGGAGCCCTGATTGTTCGATTTATAGATGTCCACAAAGCTGAGCGGATTGATGTAGACCTCCATGTTGCCCAGGTATATCTCGCCGAGTCTCTGGCCCAGAGTGGCGCCTGAGGTGCCAAGCTCAACCATGAAGTTCACCGAGTCCATCATGATCTCGAGGGACCCAAGCCCGAATCGTACAAAGGTGACGCCTGTGCCATGGAGGTTGCTCGTGGCCACATCGATGGTAATGGGTTTCAGATCTGTAAATTCATAGTATCCATTGTAGCTGTCCCACTCCCGTGCCCGGACTGAAAGGTTCCGTATGTTAAAGTTCCGCACCCCGATATATCCCCCCGAATCGGGAGTGGCCGTGGCATAGGGGTAGTCAAGGCCGGTGGAGTCGCCCCAGGCCATAGTACCGATGGAAACGTTCATGACCAGGTCGGCATTGATGTTCACACCTGCCTGGCCTGTCACGCCAGAGAGTTCTGCATCCGAAACCGGGGCCATGGCCCATGCCATGAACGGGCAAGAAATTAGAAGCAGCAAACACAGCACTCTCTTCGTTATCTGCACATAACCTCCAACACACAGAAAGATTGTAAATAAAAAGCAAGTTCCGGGCCAGAAAGAGCGGTGGTGTCAAGAATGTTTCGCACTTTTGATCCAGGTCT
>JAKPQL010000095.1 GCA_029547045.1 Deltaproteobacteria bacterium
CCCTGGCGAGGAGACGACGCCTGAACAGGCGCCGCAGGAGGCCCCTGCGGCGACGGAATCGGTCATCAGGGACATCGATTCACTCCTCGGCTCAGCACCCGAAGAGGAGATGACAGAAGAAGCCCAGACGGCCGAAGCCGAGGAGAAGAGGAGCCACTTCAAGGTTGTTGCACTGGTGGTGTGTCTCTTCATCGTCTCCCTGGCGCTGCTGTGGCTCTTCAGGGACAAGATCCTGTTCTTCAGGGAGGCCCGGCAGGAGTCCGTCCAGTCCGTCACGGAGAAAGGCCCCTTCTTCACCATCGAGGAGGATGCCCTTTCCTACGAGATCCTTTCCCATGAACAGGAGGGCAGCGTCCTGGTGATCAAGGGGAACATCAGGAAGATCACCCCCAAGCCCATCGAATCGGTCATGGTGGAGGCCCGGGTATATGATGCACAGGGGGGCCTCATCGAATCCCGCCTCGCCTATGCCGGCATCGTCCCCGACACCAGCGAGTTCACGAGACAGCCCCAGCGGGACATCGACGCGCTGCTCACATCGGATCCCGCATCCCCCGGCTCCATGCTGCCAGCAGGGGACATCCCCTTTGCCGTGGCCTTTTTCGGAAAACCGGCCCAGGAGGGGACCTCCTTCAAGGTCGAGGTGAAGGAACTCCGCTGGAAGTGACGGGGGTTTGCACCGGCACACCTGCAGACTTGTAACCCGTATGCGCATCATGGGCATTGATTACGGCAGCAAGAGGATCGGCGTCGCCGTGAGCGACCCCGGGTGCACCATGGCGCATCCCCTCCAGACTGTCCAGGTGAATGCCGACGGCTCGCATTTCCGCCACCTCGAGGCCATCGCGCGGGCATACGAGGTGGAAAGAATCGTGGTGGGCATGCCCTACAACATGGACGGAAGCATCGGCTTCAAGGCCGAGGAGGTCCTGGCATGGGCCAGGGACCTCGAAGAGGCCGTCGGCCTGCCCGTGACCTTCTGGGACGAGCGTCTTTCCACCCATGAGGCACACGACCTGCTCATGGGGCTGCAGGTCAAGGGAAAGAAGCGCAAGGCCGTCGTGGACAAGATCGCAGCCGGCATCATCCTCCAGGCCTACCTGGATGCGGAGCACCCATGAACAGGCGCATGCGGGGAGTCATCCTGGTCCTTCTCTGTCTCGGCGCCCTCGCGTTCATCCATGTGTGGTCCTTTCTCCGCACCCCCGTCGCACCCCCGAAACCCGTGACCATGAATATCGAGCAGGGCCAGAGCGCATGGGAGATCTCCCGGGCGCTCCATTCCCGGGGCGTGGTGTCCCGCCCCCTCACCTTCATAGCCGTGGCGGTGCTCACGGGAAAGGCCAGGCGGCTCCAGGCAGGACTGTACGTCTTCGAGGGAAACCATGCCCCCATGGAGGTCATGGACATCCTGTTCAGAGGGAGGACGCTGCGGTACAAGGTTACCATACCCGAGGGGTTCACCCTCTTCCAGGTCGCCCAGGCCGTTGCAAAGACCGGCATCATTTCCAGGGAGGCCATCATCGAGAGCGCCTTCGATCCTGCCACCAGGGAGTTCTTCCAGGTGGACGCCCCCTCCATGGAGGGTTTTCTCTTCCCCGACACCTACTTTTTCGCCCCCAACATGACACCCCTGGAGATCATGGCCCGCATGGTTGGCAGGCACCGGAAGGCCTTCACCCGGGAGATGGAGGAACAGGCCAAGAGGCTCGGCATGTCCGCCACCGAGGTGATCACCCTGGCGTCCATGATCGAGAAGGAGGCGGTGGCCCCCCAGGAAAAGGTCCTCATCTCGTCGGTCTTCCACAACAGGCTCAGGAAGGGAATGCGGCTACAGTCGGACCCCACTGCAGTGTACGGGATCGAAGGCTTCTCGGGCAGAATCAGCCCCGATGACCTTCAGCGGGACACCCCCTACAACACCTACCGCCACCACGGCCTCCCCCCCGGTCCCATCTGCAACCCGGGGACCGATTCCATCCGTGCAGCCCTGTGGCCCGCCCGGACCAGCTACCTCTACTTCGTCGCCAGGGGTGACGGCACGCATGCGTTTTCGAGTTCCCTGCAGGATCATAACCGCTCGATATCACACCATCTTAGATAGTCTGACCCCTCCGAATTCGCTAAAGTTTCCGCATGTGCCGTTCGATAAGGGTAGGCATGGCGAAAGTCAGTGCAGCCATAGTGGACGACGAAGACGAAATACTCGATCTCATCGAACAGATCCTCACGGAGGAAGGGCTCAAGACAAGGAGGTTTCACCGGGCCGAAGAAGTCCTTGAAGTCATCGATAAGGAGTCGTTCGACATCATTATCTCTGACCTCATGCTTCCGGGACTGACCGGGCTTGAGCTGCTGGATGCGCTCCACAAGAGGGGGATGGGGATACCGTTCGTCCTGATAACAGGATATGCCTCCCTGGATACCGCCATCGAGGCGGTGAACCGGGGTGCGTTCTCCTATATCAAGAAACCCTTCAACATCGAGGAGATCCGCTTCGTGGTATCCCGGCTCAGACAGAGGCAGGACCTCCTCGAGGAGATCGCGCAGCTGAAAAAACAGGTTGACCAGCTCCAGGCAAGGCTCACGAAGGAGGGCGGCGAAGACTTCATCCCGTCGTCAATGCCCCCGGTGATGCACCCCCTGCAGGGAAATCCCGACCTGAGCAAGGCATTTGCGGCCATCGAATACCTGGGAAAGCTCAAGACCGATGGGCTGATCTCGGAAAAGGAATTCGGTGAATACAAGGGCAGGATCCTCAAGAGGATAGTGTGATGAACGACCGCGTACTCGTCGTAGACGACGATCCCGGGATACGGGACACCATCTCCCAGCTCATTGAGGAGCTCGGCTACGGCTGCGACTGCGCGTCCGACGGCATAGAGGCCCTCTCCTGTCTGAACACCTCCTCGTACCTGTGCGTGTTCACCGACATCATGATGCCCAAGATGACCGGCCTCGAGCTCATCAAGCGGATCAAGGCAAAGGACATCTCCCTGCCCATCATAGTGATCACGGGTTATGCCTCCCTGGAGATCGCCATCGACGCCATGAAGTGCGGGGCATCGGACTTCCTCTCCAAGCCCTTCAAGGTGAGCCAGATCCAGCTCCTGCTGGGCAAGATGAGACGCGAGAAGCTCCTGCTGGAGGAAAACCGCAAGTATTCGGATGCGATCCAGCTCTACCGCCTCATCGACAACCTCAAAGGCCAGCTGGAGGACAAGAACAACGAGATCACCTCGCTCCAGACCATATCAGAGAAGATCATCAGCCTCAAGGGGATCCGCGACCTGGTGGCTGCCATTGTGGACGTGTCGAAGCAGCTCCTGGAAGACGTGGACGTGGAGTTCTACCCCCTGAATCGGAAGACCCAGACCCTCATAGACACCAAGCGGGGACACCACCGGATCATCAGCACCGACCTGATGGAGGGGAGGATCATGCGGCTGAGCGGTCACCTGACCACCGGCGAGCGCACCTTCCAGACCATCTTTCCCCTCATGATCGAGGGCCAGGTCTTCGGTACACTGGACATCCATTCGGATACGGTCCTGGGGGAGGAAAAGGAAGGGAAGATCCTGTACCTGCTCAACCGCTCCGCCGAGCGCATGGAGAACGTGGCGCTGTACGAGGGGCTCTATGAGAACATGCTCTCCACCCTGAAGAGCATGGCCAAGATCCTCGACGCCCGCGACCCGCACACATCCCAGCACTCCACACGGGTGACCAATTTCTCGCTCGCCATAGCGGACGTCCTCGAGCTTCCGCAGGACGAGAAGGACGTGCTCTATATCGCCGCCTCTCTCCACGACATCGGCAAGGTGGGCATCCCGGACAGTATCCTGCTCAAGCCGGACAAGCTCACGGACGAGGAGTTCACTACCATCAAGCGGCACCCCGACATCGGCGCGGACATTCTCAAGCAGCTGCCGCCCATGGCCCGCGAGACCGAGATCATCCGCTTTCACCATGAGCACTACGACGGCAAGGGATACCCCCTGGGCATCGGCGGCCGGGAGATCCCACTGCTCTCCCGCATCATCACCCTGGCCGATTCGTACGACGCAATGACATCGGATCGGCCCTACCGGAAAGGTCTGGCCATCAACAAGGCCATCGAAGAAATCCGTCGCTGCACCGGAACGCAGTTCGACCCCGAACTGGCAACTCTGTTCATCAACAAGATCATCGGGCCCTGAACGCCTAGTATCCCGAGGACCCCGGCGGCATGCCCCCGGAGCCCTGCTGCGGAGCCGCCTTCCCGGTCTGCCCTGAGGCATTGACCTGCTCCACCAGCGTCTGCACGCGCTGGCGCAGCTGCTGGTTCTCCAGCTCAAGTGCCTCCTGCTGAGCCTTCAGCGCCTGCAGGTCTGCGTTCTCCTTCTCCAGGGCGGCCAGCCGCTCACTGATGCGTGCCTGCTGGTCCCCCTCAGGCGCCGCCAGCTGCTTCTTCAGCGAGGACACGTCATTCTCAAGGGTGCCGATGGTGGCGGTCATCTTCTCGTTCTTCTCTTCCAGGGTGGAGATGTAGCTGATGGTCTGCCTGAGCATGTCCTTGTAGTCGGGGTGCTGCTGCTTACGGTATCCCCAGATGTAGTACCCGACGAAAACCCCCACCAGGAACACGACCAGCACGACCCCGACGATGGCCTTGGCGTGACTCCTGTCAGCCCTTTCTCCCTGTTCCTCCATCCTTGCACCTCCTCGGGGAGCTCTCTCCACGGTGTAAGCGAGTTGCAGTCACCGCGTCAAGGGCAAGTTCAGATTCCTCCAGTCAATCCCCTTCTCATGAACCGCCCGTCCCAGGGGAGTACGGAAGAAGCCCCTTCTTCTGAAACTCCTCCTCCAGGACGCCCCTCATCTCGGGCACATCTCCGCATTCCCCGAGGAACGCGCGCAGCGACCGCGCCCACCTCCTGTCCGCACGGGTCGCCCTTCCTATTGCATCCAGCCCGCAGAATTCGACATCCCCGTTTGAAACGACTACCTCATGGGGCACCAACCTGCTGAAGAACAGCCCGAAGGTTTTCATGGTTGCACACGCCCCTGCGAGCCTTTCCGCAACAGAGCCCTTGTCCTCACGCGATATCTCCCCTGAGCGGAAGAACCCGCACAAGCCTTCACCGCCGACCGGACGGAAGAACACGGAGCAATCGTACCTGAGAACGCCGGTCCCCCTGCAGATCAGGGCAACGGGCACGGGCGTCCTGATGCCGAGCCACCTGAGCATGCAGGCGTACTTCCAGATCCTGCATGCGGACCAGAAACCCCTCGCCGGGCCCGGTCCGTACCCCGGCGAGGAATGAACGAGCAGACGAACGCCATCGGCACACACCTCTCTGAAGACCTCGCCATGGTCGCCCCTTCCCCGACGGGGACGATTCAGGGAAAGCTCCAGGAGCCTGTCATACGCCACGATGGCACTATGGTGGTCATACACGGACAGAAAGCCCTTCCCTTTCCGCGCCAGATACGGGCCCCATGTCCTGAACACCTTCCCCATGGTCTTGGAAAAATTCCTCCTCCGTATCCGGAGGATCTCCCCGGAGAGCATGCCCACGTCATTCCCGTTCACCACCCATCCCCTGTTCCGGCAATACGCCTCCCACCAGGCCTGAACATCTGATCCGAATGCGTCAAAGTGGTTGGCAAACAGCCATGCGACGTGCATCAGGGACTGCTTCCGGTCCAGGGCACCCGGCATGCCCCTGACCAGATCCCCGTCAAGGGAAAACACCTCCCCACCCCTCATGACGAAATTCCCCATGTGGATATCCTTCTGGATAATCCCCCGGGAATGCTGCTTCGCAACGGCCGAAATGAGCGTATCGAGGCATGTCGTCCGTTTCTCCGGATCGCTCGTGCCCTCCATCACCCGGTCGAGGCCGTCTCCTCCCTCGAGGTACTCGAGGACAATGGCATAGAACCCATATGCGGGAAGGTATCCGGAAAACAGTATCCCGGGCGCGGGGACCCCCCTCTGCAGAAACACCCTGGACCCGCGGTCGCTCCTCTTCCAGTGTCTGCGCGCCCCCCTCTTCGAAAAGAAGAGCTTCACCACCACGTTCCCCGAGCCGGACACCCCCCTGAACGTGATGCGCTTCCTGTCGTACACCTCGAAGATCTCGGAACAGGTGACACCCCCGAGTCCGGGGATCTCCATACGGAAGGGAACCGGGCACGGCTGCACCTTGTGCTCTCTCGTTATGCCACCCAGGGTATCCCGCATTGACGCTGCGCCTCTCAAACATACCCCCTCGACACGATATCCTTTGCCCGTTTCCGTGGACCGCTCCCCAAGGCATGTCCCGTCCAGGGGACCGGCACGATATCCGTGATCCGCCTACCCATCTCCAGGATGCCCGCCTGCGGCCTCCAGATAAACCCTTTCGTAAGCGCGGGCCATGGTTTCCAGGGTAAATCCTTTTGTCAGAACTGCATGGGCCCTTCGGACACATCCCTGCCGCAGGCCGCTGTCACCGAGCATCCTCATGATGCATCCGGCAATGCCGAGATCATCCCCGATCCCGGCGAGCAGCCCGGTCTCGCCGTGGGCCACCAGCTCCGGGATGCCCCCCGCATCCGTGGCCACCACGGGGACCCCATAGCGGAAGGCGTCAAGGATCGAGCTGCAGAGACCCTCTTCCCGCGACGGCATGACGAATGCGTCGAACACCCCATAGTACGGGAACGGATCTTCCCTGTACCCTTCGAACACCACGTTCTGAAGCCCCAGGGCAGATGCCTGTTCCTCGAGACGCGCCCTCATGTCTCCATCGCCCACCAGGACGAAGACCACGTCGGGCATCTCCTCCTGGACAATCTTCGCAGCCCTGAGCAGGGTCGCGTGGTCCTTCCGCTTCTCGAGAGACGCCACGCACCCCACGACCCTGCGATGACGGAACCTGCTCTTCAGTGCATCAAGCACTTCACGGTCCAGATCACTTGTATTGGGGACAGAACTGTGGATTACCCGGATATGGTCCGGATCATACCCCCACCGGACCATGACGTCGCGTACCCTCCGGGAGATCGCCACAAGGCGGTCCACCTGGCCGAATTTCCACCGATTGAACAGGTGGGAGCCGGGGGGGTTGTCCACCCGTCGTGTATAGATGAGGGGCTTCCCGTGTAGTCGTTTCCAGACAGAGGCGATCTGGAGCCCCCTCGTCTCGTGGGCATGGATGATGTCGTAGCCCCGCGCATGCCGTCCATGGATGACAAAGGGCTTCGATATGACGATCACCGGGAACCCGGCGGCACGGACCCGGGAGAGGAGATCCCTGTTCGACCGTGCCAGCAGTGCGCTCTCGTGACCGAGCGACCTCAGGCCCTCCATGAGGTAGAGCGTCTGCTGCTCCCCTCCCCGCCATCCACGCTCCAGGTTAATGTGGAGAATCTTCATGCCCGCCTTCTAGCGCAGGGGATCGCTTCGCCCTCATCGCTTCATCACAGAGTTCAAGGACCTTCCGGGCAAAGTGGTGGAACGTGTGGTGTTCGTGCACATAGGCATACCCGGTCATGGCTATCCTCTTCCTCTCTTCGGGCTTTGCAAGGTATTCACGAACAAGGGAGATACATTCATCGTGGTCATGGTACCAGACCAGGTGCTTCCTGTTCTCGAAGACCTCTTCCATACCGGGTATGTAGTTCGTCAGATGGAATCCGCCGCATCCGAGGGTCAGCCACAACCGGTTGGTCCAATGGCCCTCTATGGTGGTCACCGCATCGATGCCAAGCATGATCTTGGCTCCGGAGCACACCTTGGCATATCCCCTGGGGCGGACTTCACGAAGCGTGGTCCTGAGGTTGAATCGCTGCCAGTCCTTTCCGTATATCCTGACCTTGCATATCTGCGAGAGATCCCGTATCAGCTGTATCCTCGGTTCGTCGGGCCTGGCGGCCCCGACGAAAGCGACATCGGATTTCCATATGGGCAGCACAGCCTTTCGTATCGTGTGCTCGTGCTTGTCGCACCCCTCGATGATGAAGACCGGGTCCTTGATCCCCACCTCCCGGAACTGATCGTGAAGGCCTTTCGCATTCTCCAGGAACAGGTCGACCTGCCTTCCCCATTTCGCCACTTCATCGAGCTGATCCAGCCTCCACCCGTCATGGTAGTACATGACGGTCAGCATGTGGGTTCCGGAGAGCTTTTCCAGAACGGCAAGGGGGAGGTCCATGTTGTGGATGAAGACGATGTCGGGGGCAAACCTCTCTATCCGTTTCAGGATGTAGGGATTCGCCCAGGACTTCAGCCATCTCCGGATCCTGTGGGCATTGAGCCAGAGCGTCTCGTTCCCCAGATCGCTGAACGCCCGGGCGATGTGGGCGACCTTCCGCGTCTTTCTCTTCGATTTCCCGAAAACAATCACCTTCGGCATCGTCTCACCCCTGTATGGAACTGCCAGAGTGGATGACCCCGGTCATCGCATCCTCGCCCTCAGTGTCCGTTTCATGGCCTTCCAGAGGAGTTTCCATGTCCCCTTCACGGTCAGGGTCGGCTCCATCTTGGGGATGAAGATGCCGGGATGCACCAGCGCAGGCGGAGGGTTCCCTGCAACATATACCTCGAGCCCCCGCTCTCTGAGGCGGTCCTTCTGCATGAAGAGGAGCAGGTTCTGTCTGTACCACGGACGGATTCCCTCGTCATTCCAGATGGCCATTCTGAAGACGTCGAGGCAGTCGTAGCCGTACCCCTGGAACAGGCTGTAACAGTACTCCGGCCACTGCTCGTTCACGTGGTTCCTCCCCCCCTGACAGGGGATGGCGGCGGAAAAGAGCACGGTGTCGGACAGCGATACCAGGGACCTCGCATAGGTGTGCACCTGCGCGGCCGGGATATGCTCGGCAACCTCGAGGGATATGGCGAGATCGTACCTCTTCGGCAGGATGATCTCGTCTGACAGGTCGCGAACGAGAAAGCATTCCTCGGGTATCACGAGGAGGCCGCGGTTCACCCATGGGCCGTCGATACCCAGGATGTCCTTCACCCCTTTGTTCAGGGACACGTGGAGCCAGGTTCCCACCCCGCAGCCCACGTCCACCACGGACCGGATCCCGGGTACCAGGGTGAACAGGCGATCGAGGACGGTCTCTGCGGAATACACCGTCCTGGAGTGCCTGTTTGCGTAGAAGCGTTGTCTGTAGTCTTCCATCTCCGCCTGCGTCCTCTCCTTACCCGTCATGCACCCGCTAACGCGTTGCCGTCAACCCTGAGCCACGCCGGGGGCAGGATCTCCCGCTGGACCCACCCCTGGATCGGCGCGATCACCACCTTGTCCGGATCGGGGTTCAGCCAGGCCCCCCACCAGTGCAGCGTGCTGTTGGAGATGATGAAGTGCCTGCACAGAGACATCAGCGAGAGATCAGCCACCGCACCGGAGTCCGGATCCTTCTCGCGGATGAAGGTCACCCTGTGGCGCTCGTGATCGATGTTTCCTTGTGCCCATTCGCGGTCCTGGGTGAAGATGAAGAAGTGGGGGTTCGCGACCCGTTCCGCCATGATGCGCATGGCCCTGTGGTAGTAGTGGGCATCGAGGATGGTCATCTCACCCTTCTTCCTGCCCGACACGTCCCCGAACCGGCGCACGGCGAGGCAGACCGCCGTGCACGACCGTATCAGCCGCGCCTCCTCTTCATGCTCCTGCGCCAGTGCCGAACCGATCCTCAGCCGCTCCCGGATCATGCCCTCCACTGCCTCGAAGTACCGGTATGACTGCCAGTATCCGTCGAAATAGGTGCTGCGGGTAATGGGCATCCGGTATATCCCCTCGTCAAACCCCTTTACCCGTTCCTTCACGTAGGATCTCATCCTGAGCGGGAGAATCCTGTTGACCCTCTCCACCAGCTTCCTCCCTGCATCACCCCATGCAGCGAGGGGGGATACATCCTGCGTATCGGGGTCCTCCTCGATGGGGAAGTGGTGCAGCTGGTATTGTCTCCTGTAGGCCGTGTCGAGCGCGAACCCGCTCACCGTATCCAGCCTGAGGGGAACCGCGTTCCTGAAGGCCATGGACTTGGCGAAGGCATACATGAAAAGCTGGTTGCCGAGACCGCCCTTCAGGCGGATGATTACCTGGGGGGAAGCAGAGGGGATCATTCGAGCGTACGCTGTCACAGGATGACCCTGATGACATCATCCTCCACCGTAATGGCCGCGTCCTTCCTCCTGGAAATGATGAACTCGGACAATTCCGCTATGGACGGATAGTCCGGGTTCGTCCCGAACAGCCGTGCATCGTCGATGAGGAGCACATGGCGGAGATCCTGTGCGTCGAGGATATGGGCGATCTCCGTGAAGATGGGCGTCTCGCTTACTCCCTTGGCGGTAACGCCCCCTGAATAATGGCTGTCAAGCCAGAACAGGGCCGGCTCGCGCAGGGCGGTGAGAATCTTGCCCAGCTCCTCGCCGCTGTCACCCTGGATCAGCTCGATGTCCGGTCTCCCCCTGAACTTCTCCCTGGCCTTGGCGTAGAGCTCCGTGCTGAGCTCGATGGAATACATCCTGTCGAACAGATCACCCACCGCGTCGAGCATCTCCCCCCGGAAGGTCCCGGTCTCCACGAACACCCTGATCCCGTGACGCTGGGCATATTCCCTGATGACGAGCTGCTTGACCTTGTGGGGGGGAGGGACGGGCCTGCCCCTTTGGATCCACTGGCCCACCACCTTCCGGTAGCGCATGTTCCGGTACATCCAGTAGACCTTGTGTAGCAAACCGTTCTTTTCCATGGAACATCAGCCTCTTGCATGGATACGCAGGGGCAACACCCCGCTCTGTCCCTGCGGCGTGCTTGGCATACCATTATGCATGGCGCGAATCAAGCATATCGCAGCATTGTCTCGGCCGATGGCTTTGTCATCCCGTGCCGACAATGGTATACAGGGGGACCATGGACATCCTCATCGTCAAGCTGGGCGCCCTGGGCGACGTGATCAACACCCTGCCTCTGGCCGTGACGCTGAAGGAACGGCTCGGCGCGCGCATCCACTGGCTCGTGGAACCCCTGAGTCACGCCATCGTGTCCGGACACCCCGCAGTCGACGACGTCATCCTCTTCGACAAGCGAGACTGGCGCAGGGCCCTGCCCGGAGTGCTTCACAGCCTCCGCTCGCAGCGCTTCGACATCGCGCTGGACCTCCAGCGCATCATCAAGTCCGGTCTGTTCTGCATGGCATCCTCGAGCAGGAGGCGCGTCGGCTTTGACCGGGCCCGCTGCAAGGAACTCACGTGGATGCTGCCCTTCGAGCGCATCCCGGCGGCCGACCCGGGGGCCCACATGGCCCTGCAGTACCTGGAGTTCGCATCCCACCTCGGCGCACACCCAGGAGAGATCCGATGGGACATCCCCGTATCGGGGGGCATCCCCGGAGGCATACCCGAGGCATATGTCGTCCTGAACATCGGCGCCACCAAAGGCGCCAACCGCTGGACCGCAGAGGGGTTTGCAGCCCTGGCAGAGCACCTGTCGCATCACCGGTCCCTCCCGTCCGTACTCACAGGCGGCCCCGAAGACACAGGAATGGCGCACAGGATAGCATCCCTCGCACGCTGTCCGGTCATCGACATGACGGGGCGGACGACAATCCCCGAGCTCAAGGAGGTGATCGCCGGGTCCCGGGCAGTCGTGAGCTGCGATACCGGGCCCATGCACCTCGCCGTCGCACTGGGGAAGAAGGTCCTGGCTCTCATGGGACCCTCCGACCCGCGAAGGACAGGACCCCTCAAGGGGAAGGTCACCCGGCTCGACCTCGACTGCATGCCCTGTAACAGGAGGCACTGCGATGACCCCAGGTGCATGCGGGGAATATCCGCGGACATGGTCATCCGTGATCTCGACGGGCTGCTGGACGATCCGTCAGGGTTCCAGCACCCTGCGGCATGACTCGACGACGCTCGCGGCGTCCAGTTCTTCCAGGCATCTGCGATGGCTGCAATCCTCCCGGAGGTAACATGGCGAGCAGGGAAGATCCTTCCTCACCACCAGGCTCCTGTTGTTCTGGGGCCCTGAATATCTCGGGTCCGTGGGGCCGAAGATGGCCACGGTGGGGACGTCGAGGGCCGAGGCCATGTGCATGACGCCCGAGTCGATGCCCACGAAGAGCTTCGCCTTCTTCAGGACAGCGGCGAGTTCCCTCAGGCTGATCTTCCCGGCGAGATCAACCACCTGCCGGACCCCGCCGTCCAGGGAAGGGTGAACATGTTCGGAAATCCGTCTGGTGAGGTCGACGGCATCGCCCCCTCCCACGAGGACGCAGCTAAGGCCGAACATCATGGAGAGCTCGGTTATGACGGAGGCATACTTGCGCTCATCCCACTGCTTCGATTGCCTGCGGCTCGAGGCACCGGGAGAGATCACCGCATAGCGCCACGGGAGTCCTTCCACGCGCAGCGGCTCGTCCACACGCAGCAGGCCCACATAGGTGTCCTGCGAGACGGGTATGTCCAACCTTGCCAGGAGCTTGGAAAAATTGAACCACGAATAATGCCCCTGCAGCACCTCCTTCACGTCGAGACCCCGGTCCCAGGGCCAGCGGTAGAACCCGGCCTTCACCTGCGCATTGCTCATCATGGTCAGGAGGAGGGCTTCCTCCGACCTCGGCAGGGAGATGACGAGGTCGTAGCGCTCCCGGCGCAGAGACCAGAGGAGCTTGAGCCTCGAGAACAGGGCATCCCTCCTGGGTATGATCCTGTCCACGTAGGGACTGTCCTCGAGGAGGCCTGTCAGGGAGGGCCTGAGCAGGGAATGTATCTGGGCCTCGGGGAAGCGGTCCCGGAGGGATTTCAGGAGGGGCAGAGAAAACATCAGATCTCCGATCTGATTCAGGTGAATGACACAGATCTTCCGGTACGTCATTTCGATATGCCGTGCAGGAAAGAGTCGGTATCCAGTGCCGCTGGGATGCGGTCGACATCCTCCCCTGAATGAACGAGCTTCTCGACCTGCCAGTTCATGCGATGATAGATGCACGCTGTCATGCAGCACTCCACCCGGGCGTTGAAGGAACGGATCGAATGCTCCAGGCGGGCCTGGGTGAAATCGAAGTTGGCCTTGCCCTTGTACCCCGCCGCGTCGCCTATCCTGGCATGCTCCACTCCCCTCAGGGCAGGGCAGTGAAAGATGCCGGAGGGCGTCAGGACTGTCCGGAAGAACTGGCAATGACAGACCTCCGGCTGAACCTTCAGCTCGTGAACCTTCCTGTCCAGCATTGCCTTGAGATCCAGGCTCTTCAGGATCGTCACATCCCCCCCGGAGACCTCCTCGGCTGCACTCAGGTAATTCCCGATATCTTCCCTGATCCGTTCCTCGCGATCCGGGTCCGGGGTATCGAAGAGGGTTTCCATCTGGCTGCCCTCGTGGCGCAGGAGGCAGGGTCTGAACATGACATGGTCGAAGCCGTATTCCCTGGCGTTCTTCACGGCAAGTGCAATCTCAGAGATGTTCGGGGTGAGCTCGTAGCCGTTCACCGTGATCCCCTCCCAGACGATCACGAAGGAGTACCCGGCCCGGACCCTGGGGTTGAGTCTCTTGATCTCCCGGACAGCTGCCAGGATGCTCTCCAGCCTCACCCTCCCCCGGGGTCGGTGCGACTTGAAGTAGGTGCTTTCCATACCGGCATCCAGAGAGACCCGCAACCAGTCCGTTTCCTGGAGCACCCCGGACGCCCCGGCCACCTTGTCCAGGTTGGATCCGTTCGTGACAATACCCGCCTGCAGCGACCGGCCTTTGACAAACCGAAGGATCTCCTCGAAATTCTTGTGCATGGAGGGCTCGCCCCCTCCGGTGATGGTGACCGAGCGGAGACCGTTTCTCTGGAGGGTGTCGATGCTCTTCTTGATGGTGTCCAGGTCGAGGTAGTCTCCGGTGTTGAGCATCCTCGCATCCAGACAGTGGGGGCAGGAGAAGCTGCACGCCGTGGTGAGGTCGAGGACGATCGAAACAGGCCCGTGTGAGGGGAGACCTGAGGTATCCCCCTGCGCCCTTACAGCCCGCTGCCAGGTGATATAGTCCCTCAGGCTGTCAAGGGCTGAGCCGTGCCCCGGCTTCGCCCTGGAGTCATGCCTCTCGCTGTCCGAATGCCCCATGTACATCCTTTGTCTCGGGAATGTCTGTTCCGGGTGCTGTTCATGCCAAACGCTGGAGAACCACAGGGGTATCCCGGATGCGAACATTGCGCGGGAATGGTTCTATGCCCTGTTCGGCCGCGACCCGATGTCCACGCACAGAAGACCCCGTGGATCAGTTATCTTCAGGATTTTACCTGTGCAAGTCAAGGGGATTGTGCACCCCGCATCACGGGCGAGAGGCCCGATGATTTCCTATGCATCAAGGACGCTCCCCAGTGCCCTCCTCACACATGCCTTGACCCGGTCGGGTCTATTGATGCATACTCTCGAGATACGAATCATCCCGCACGGTATCCATTTCCGGACGCAAGGTCGCTCTTTTCCGAGAACAGACCGAGGGAGGTCCCCATGGCAAAGCTCATGAACGCGAAGGAATATGAAGAGAGTCTGAGGAAGCTGAAGCTGAACGTGTACATGTTCGGCAGGAAGGTGGAGAACGTGGTGGACGACCCCATCATCAGGCCTTCCATGAACGCGGTGGCCGCCACCTACGAGTTCGCGCACAAACCTGAATATGAAGACATCATGACCGCCAAGTCCCACCTCACGGGCAACAGGATCAACCGGTTCACCCACATCCACCAGAACACCGGCGACCTGGTGAAGAAGAGCAAGATGGGCCGGCTCCTGGGCTCGCTCACCGCCTGCTGCTTCCAGCGGTGCGTGGGCATGGACGCGCTGAACGCCCTGTCCATCACGACCCACGCCATCGATGCAAAGTACGGCACCGGGTACAACAAGCGGTTCCTGGAATACCTCGCGTACGTCCAGGAAAACGACCTGGTCTGCGACGGCGCCATGACCGATCCCAAGGGCGATCGCTCCGCCTCGCCGAAGAAGCAGTTCGACCCGGACCTGTTCATGCGTGTGGTGGAGGAGACCAGGGACGGCATCGTGGTTTCGGGCGCCAAGGCCCACCAGACCGGAGCGGTGAACTCCCACGAGATCATCGTCATGCCCACCATCACCATGCGGGAGGAGGACAGGGACTACGCCATCTCGTTCGCCCTGCCCAGCGACGCACAGGGCATCACCTACATCATGGGCCGGCAGTCCTGCGACACGAGAAAGCTCGAAGGCATGACCTTCGACCGGGGCAACATGCACTATGGCGGGCACGAGGCGCTCGTGGTGTTCGATCGTGTCTTCGTGCCCTGGGAGCGGGTGTTCATGTACAGGGAGTACGACTTCACCACCCAGCTCGTGGAGAACTTCGCCGCGTACCACCGCCAGAGCTACGCGTGCAAGGTGGGGGTGGGCGACGTGCTCATCGGCGCCGCCCAGACTATTGCGGAGTACAACGGCGCCGAGAAGGCCTCCCACGTGAAGGACAAGATCATCGAGATGAACCAGCTGAACGAGACGCTCTTCTGCGGCTGCATCGCCTGCGCCGCTGAGGGTCACAAGGAGCCGAGCGGGACGTACCAGAACGACCTGCTGCTGGCCAACGTGCACAAGCAGAACATCACCCGGCTCCCCTACGAGATCGCGCGCCTCGCCCAGGACATCGCGGGCGGCCTCGTGGTGACCTGCCCGTCGGAGGCGGACCTCACCTCTCCGGAGGTCGGCAAGTGGGTGGACAAGTACTTCAAGACCAAGGCGGACGTGCCCACCGAGCACCGCATGCGTATCCTGAGGCTCATCGAGAACATCACCATGGGCACCGCGGCCGTGGGGTATCTCACCGAGTCCATGCACGGCGCGGGCTCGCCCCAGGCGCAGCGCATCATGATCGCCAGGCTCGTGAACATGAAGCAGAAACAGAAGGTGGCGAAGTTCCTGTGCGGCATCGACAAGGAAAGATAAGGGTCGGGCTCAAGTACTGCGGCGGGTGCCGCGCAGGCTACGACCGGGTGGAGATGGTCGGCACCATCAGGGAACGGCTCGCAGACAAGGTGGAGTTCGTATCGGCCGACAGCGAGGATGCGCAGATGATCCTGATCGTGAGCGGATGTTCAAGCGCCTGCACCAGGCTGGAGGATGTTAAGGGCCGGCCGCTGCACTACGTCACGAGTCCGGAAGAAGCCGAACGATGGGTGGCCGGGATCCTGTGATGCAGAAACCGGAGGTGTCCGGTCCTTGAGGCTCCATGCGGGGATCGTTCTGCCTGCCCTGTTTTTCCTCCTCGGACTGGCAGATATTGTCTACGGCGCCATGAGGAAGGACGCGACCAGCCTTTCCATGGGAACGCTCATGGCAGGTTTTGCCCTGTACATCCTGGTGAAGAATGCATCCTCCTGACCTGGGTCGCACCTGAGACACCACAGCCCCTGTCATCATCCTCATTCCACATCTCAAGAACCCGGAACGGACCAAGCGTATACCTACCCTTACCCCGGAGGAGAAATTTTCCCCGTTTTTACCCTTGACAGGGAGAGTAATAGTAATTATCATTCACCGTAATGAAACCTCATTATCATGAGGGTTCATGCTGGTTTGGCATCTTGATCACCCTGAAGGGGGTTTGCCGTGAAGGACCTGTGTGGGGATACCCGTCATGCCCGTGAATTTCCTTCCCCTTCCCTCTGCCCTCATGCACGGCTCAGGCGCACACCGGCATATCAATCATATCCCTCTTGCGAGGAGGATCTATGAGCAGAAATCTCGATGAGCTTTTTCTGTCCCCGAAGAAGAGCATGGACGAGGAGTCTCTGAGCGTTGCGCGGCTCGTCAGGCAGTGGGCCGACAAGGAGATCGTCTCAAAGCGCATGGAATACCGGGAGGGCTATGAGCGGCTCTTTACGGAGAAGAGGAAGAAGCTCTCCCTGGACATCGGCATCCAGAAGCTCGCCATCCCGGCAGACCACGGGGGCTTCGGCTGGAACAGCCCCTCGAAGGCCCCCGCCCTGCTCACCCTTGCCTGCGAGATCGGCCGCGCCGACGCCTCCATCGGCTTCCTTTCCGCAGCGACCTGGGCCCTGTCCCTGGCCGCCGATGCACACGGAAAAGGGAAGGAGCGGTTCGGTATCCTGGCCGACATCGCTGCGGATGAAACAGTGAGGACCCCGGCCCTCATCCTGACCGGCCCGGGCTTCACCGGAGTGCAGACTCCCCTTTTCCTCGGAAGGTCCATCCTGGCAAGCGCAAAGAAATCGGAGCACGGCTTCACACTGAACGGCAGAGGCCTCAGGCCCCTCGTCGCAGGCGGCATGGCAGACCTCTTCTGCGTGGTATGCGCCAGGGGTGACAATACGCCGTGCCTCGCCATTGTCCCGGGAGACGCACAGGGAGTGAAGCGGGGAGCCCCCATCCTCATGACCGGACTCAATGCCTGCGGCAATGCCCAGATAGACCTCTACGACACGCCTGTGCCTGCGGAAGGCTTCCTGGAGGGGGAAGAAATCACTGCGGGTCTCTTCGCCTGGCTCAACCTGCTCCTGGCGGGCGTGGGCGTGGGGGCTGCAACGAACTTCTTCGAACTGCTCGCCGACTGGAGCGATCACCGGGTCATCAAGGGAGGCTCCATCCTGAAGGAGAACCCCCTGTGCGCATCGGTCCTTGCCGATGTCGCCGAGGAGATTGCCGTGGCCAAGCTCCTTCTCTACGACCTGGCGGAGATCATGGCGACGCAGGCCGAATCGTGGCGCACAGACCTCCGCCGCACCTTCGCCTATGCCGGGATGATCGGGCAGCGGGCGGTCCAGGGGGCCCTGAAGGCCATGAACCGCGGCCTGGAGCTCATGGGTTCCGCGGGCTACGCCAAGGAGTGGCACGTGGAAAAGCACTGGAGGGATGTGAAGACCATAGGCTCCCTGCTATGCGGGGTTGGCGCCGATGCGCCGGTGAAGATGGACACGGCCAGGTTCTTCTACGACTGCTCCGAGATCTGAGGAGGTGATGAAACCATGAAGCATATCGACGAATTCTCCCGTCCGGAAGAATACATATCCCCCTTCGACCGGCACTTCAGGCGCCTCCTCAGGAAGCACCTGGAGGAGTGGGTCATGCCCGAACGCAGGAACTACGACGAGGACTGGAAAGACCACCGCCTCATCGAGCCGGCCTTCGACAGGCTCATGGCCGAGCTCGGCCTGCAGAAATCGCTCTTCCCCCTCAAACACGGGGGTTGGGGCCTGGCCGACTCCGACTATGTCTTCCGGGGAGGCTACATGCTCTGCGAGGAGCTCGGCAGGGCGGACACGGGTATGGCCGTGGCCCTGGCCGTCACCTTCTGGCCGCTCCTGGTCATCATGGTGGAACCCTACAAGAACGAGCGCCTCATCGCCGAGTTCGCGCCCATGTTCTGCACGGCGGACAAGGCCGTGTTCGCGGCCAACGCCATGACCGAGCCCCAGGGGGGTGCGGACATCGAGAACCTGGGGCTGCTCGGCGGCAGGACCATCCGCACCACGGCCAGGCTCGACGGCGACGAGTGGGTCATCAACGGCCACAAGCTCTGGCCCACCAACTCGGGCGGCGTCTCAAAGCTTTTCGGCGTGCCCTGCACCACGAAGCCTGGGTCCAGCGATCCCAGGGACTTCGCCTTCATCTACGTCCCGGCCGACCTTCCCGGCGTGACCCAGGGCGGCGCCTACGAGAAGGCGGGCATGGCTGCGGACAAGAACGGCGACATCTGGTTCGAGGACGTCCGCGTCCCCTCCTGGTACCGGGCACACGGACCCGGGAGGGACGCCGAGGCCTTCTACCAGCTCATATCCTTCGGCCAGGTCATGAGCTGCGCCTTCCTCACCGGCGCCATGATGAACCTCTACGAGCGGCTCTACGAGTTCGTCTCCACCCGCACCTACAATAACGCCCCGATCAAGGAGAACGACGCCGTTGCAGGCATCATCGGCCGCATCGCGGGCGATATCGACATCTGCCGCATCCTCGGCTACGAGGCCGCCATGATCGGGGACCGGAGGAACAAGCCCTATGGCAAGCCCCTGATTTCCGAGGACGTGGTGGGCAGGATCCGCAACATCAAGGACTTCGTGTCCGACCGCGCGGTGGAAAACTTCGGCAAGGCCATGGACGTGCTGGGCCTGTTCGGAGCGGATCGCGACTGGGACATCGAGAAGCACTGGCGCGACGTCAAGATCGTACAGCTCTGGATGGGCGGCAAGCAGCTCTGCCAGATGGAAGCCGCCCGGTACTTCTTCAACTGCGAGACCCTCTGAGGTGATGCCATGGACGAAGCCGCGAACACGGGATTGATCGAAGGCAGGACGAGGGTGGCCGAGGAGCTCCTTGCCAGCACCACCTTCAAGGACAGCCTGCGCATGTTCCTCAGGAACATTGACCCCGGGGCCGGGCCTGGGCTCGTCAGGACCATTCTGGGCAAGGACACCGAGGTGCCCCTGGCCGTGATGAGCTCCCTGCCGGCTATGGCGAACTGCCTCATCGGGATCGCCATGGAGCTCGTGGTGCAGGTCCGGAGCATATACCCGCCTCCCCTGCTCGCGGGTATGGTGGCATCCCTCCTGGAAGACGTGGACCGTCGGTCCCTCGCATGCCTGATCCATGAGCTCAGGGATCTCGGCAGAGACCTTGCGCCTGCCTTCAGCGCCTTTGCGAAGGCCGTGGAGGAACAGTCCCTGAAGGGAAAGGAGAGCACATGACACAGGCAGGACCATCCGCACAGAACCGGGGGGGCATCCTGAAGGCGCTCATGCGCTCCACGCTGACAAAGGATCTCCTCCGGATCAACGTGAGCTCCATGAGCCCGGATTCGGGAAGGAGAACGGTGAAGACCCTCCTTGGGGACGACCCGGAGGTCTTCTTCGGGATATCCGGCGGCCTTCCCGTCTTCATAAACAGCATGACAGGCGCACTCACCGAGCTGGCCACCCAGCTGAAGGACAAGTACCCGCCCGAGCTCCTGAAGTCGTTCATGGCAAGCCTTGCCCACGACATCGACAGGGAGGCCGCCAGGGAGTGCGGCAGGGCCTGGGCCGACCTTGCATCCGCCATGATCAAGGCCTCGCCTGAGTTGAGAACAATCCTTATCAGGGCCATCCTCTCCGAAGGTCCCGCGATCAAGGCCGGCGCCGTCAACGCCCTCTCCCGGTTCGTGAACGGCATTACCCGGGACGACCCTCAGGCCATGAGCAGGTTCGTCGCCGCCGTGATGGAAAAGGTCGATCATGAAGAGCTGGGCAGGGCCGGCGCTGCCCTGACCAATGCCCTCCTCGACCAGAAATGGCGCCTGGCGTCCTGGACATGGAAATTGGTGCGGGGCAGGGTAAAAAAGAGGTTCGGCATATGAAGGGCATGGGGGCAACTCCCGTGAACAAACTCCTGGAAAAGAAGAAGCAGCTCATCCGGGACATGATCATGGAGGCCGCCGAAGAGCTCTTCAGCAGGCGCGGCTACCACAACACCCAGGTCATGGACATCGTCAAGGCCGTGGGCATGTCGGCGGGAACCTTCTACAACTACTTCAAGGACAAGCGCGACCTCTTCGGGCAGATCACACACCGGAACCTGGAAGAACTGCGGCTGCGCATCAGGAAACTCAGGGAGCCCGTGAACATATGGGACCACGGAGACAGGGTGGACAAGCTCAATCAGAGCTACGGCGCCTACTTCGACTACATCACCTCCCACCGCCAGCAGTTCCTCATGGTGCTCCGCGGCAGCTTCGGCGTGGACGAGGAGATGGACGTCACCATCTGGAAGCACTACAGCGACATCGCCCAGGACCTGGCCGAGGACATCCAGAGCTGGCTGGACATGGGAGTCATCGAGGGCGTGAACCCCATCACCATGGCATATGCCGTGGTGGGAATGACCATGCACCTCGGTCACAGCTTTCTCATGGAGGAGAAGTTCAGCCGCGAGGAGGCCATCGCGACGCTCACCACCATGAGCCACCTCATGTTCGAGACCCACATGACAGAGGCTGGAAGAAAGGCCCTGGAAGAGATGCGGAAAAACGAGGCGGAGGGTTTGGAATGACGACCACTGATCATCAGGCTGCCTGCAACAAGGCCCTGGCCCGCATCATCGGAAGGAACATGCGGTCTGCGGGCGCCAGAGCCATGGTTTTAGAGATCGTGAAGGAAGCCATCAACAGCTGGGCGAAGGAGAGCACTCTCAAAAAGAGACTTGCCGCCCCAGCCCTGTGGGCCGCCTCCAGAATGGGCAGGCCGGGTACGGATGAACCCGACGGAAGCATGGCGGCCGATGTGGGGATCCTCCTGACCGCCCTGGCCAGGAAGGCGAATGCCCAGCGCACTTCGGGGACTCGGGGCCCTGGCGCGGAGCAGGGGGAGGGCATCGACGCATTCCTCAGAAACGTCGACTTCGGGGAGATCCTGGAGATGGTCGAAGGGGCAGGCCCGCAGGTGATCGAATCCATCAGGGCCGTCAACGAGCAGCTCTGGAAGTACCCGGCCAAGGTCGGCACGCTCGCTGTCATGGCCATTGCACTCATGAACACCGCCATACAGGCTGCCCGGGAGATCATGCGTCCCATCGAGGAGCAGTTCAGCCCTGATCTCCTGGCCGACCTCATCCTCTCCATGGTCCGGGACTTGAGCGGGTCACATGCCGCAAAGCTCGTCAATACGGTATTCGAGCTCATCCGGAGGGTCCACACCGGGAGCCTCCTGCTCGGCAAGGGCGGCAAACCACTGTTCCAGACGTATCTCACTGGCTTCCTCAAGGAATGCCTTCCGGTGATCGACCCCGAGCTGGCGAAAAAGGTACGGATCTGCCTGGCGGAAGATGCAGAGGCAGTTGCGAACGCCACGTCCGACGCCCTCGATGCCAACCCCGGCATCGTGCTGTCCGCGCTTTCCTGTCTGGGAGGAACAGCAAGCTCTCGGGCGCGGGGCCAGTCCCGTAAGCTGAAAGTCCTGGAAGACATCGACAGGTCAGGGTTCAACGACGCCGTGTCGGAAAGCGTTTCTCACCTCGACACCTACGAGGTTGCCGGTCTCATCAACGCGGCATGTCGGGTAATCGACCGGGTCCATGACGCCAGGCCAGATATCGTGAACAACCTGGCGGGAGGGATCGTGGACTCGGTGGATACGGAGCAGGTCCGGCGGGTCGCCCGGTGGCTCATCCCGGACCTGGTGGAAGCGCTCAGGCCGCTCGCCCCTGCAATCGTGCCCGAGCTCGTCAAAGGGCTCCAGGTGCTGGCGGCCGGTGAAGAGGGATCGGGCATCTCCGTATCCTTTTGCGCAGGGGGTGAGACATGATCGGTACGATGAGAGAGGCGGCGCAGAACCTGCAGAACGCCTTTGTCCGGGAATGGAAAAAAGACGGCGGCAAGACCGTGGGCTACTCGTGCACCTTCATACCGGAAGAAATCATCCACGCAGCGGGACTGCTGCCGTTCAGGCTGCGGGGCATCGGGACCACCTCGATGTCCATCGGCGATTCCTACTTCGGGGCGGTAAACTGCAGCCTGCCCAAGTGCATCCTGCAGCTGGCAGGCCAGGGCTCGTACACGTTCCTCGACGGCGCCATCATCACGAACGGCTGCGACTCCATGCGCAGGCTCGAGGAGTGCTGGAGAAAGGCGAGCGAGGATCACCGGGGCACCCTGCCGGAATACTACGAGTACTTCTCGGTCCCCCACAAGTCGGTGGACTACAGTGTGGAGTTCTACGAAGAAGAGCTCAGGAACATGGTTGGGACCCTGGAAAGGCATTTCAGATGCACGGTCTCGGAGCAGTCCCTGAAGAAGTCCATCTCGCTGTACAACAAAGGGAGGACGCTCCTCCAGAAGCTCGATGAGCTGAGGTTCGGCAGGGACGTGCCCATCAGCGGCGAAGACGCCATGGCCGTTCTCATCGCTGCCCATGCAATGCCCCAGGAGCGGTTCATCGAGATGCTCGAGGGGGTCATTGAAGGGCTGGGCAAGGCACCGTCCGTGTCCGGAGGGAAGAAACGGCTCATGCTCATGGGGAGCGCCAGCGACGACATGGACTTCATCCACGTCATAGAAGAGGCAGGCGCCATAGTGGTGGCGGATACCGTGTGTTACGGGTCGCGCACCTACAGCGCCCTGGTCGATGAGGAATCCGACCCCCTCCACGCCCTGTCCTCCCATTACCTGAAGCACAGCATCTGCCCCCGCATGCTCGGTTACTACAGGACCAGGCTCTCCTATGTGATGGACCTGATCAGAAAGGCGCGGGTGGATGGGGTGATCCTCCAGAACGTGCGGTTCTGCGACCTCCATGGATCTGAGAACGGTATCTTCGAGAGGGACCTCGAGGCTGCGGGCATCCCCTGCATGCGGCTCGAGCGTGAGTATGGGCCCCTGACCGAGACCGGCAGGATCAGCATGCGCATCGATGCCTTCATGGAGAGGATCTCTACTCACTGCTCCTCCATCGGAGAGACAACGTCCGATGCCGCCAGGACGAGGCAGCAGACCATATGAGATGAAATGCCGGTCAGGAGGGAACTGCCGGCGGGGAGGGTAGCATGTGTGAGGTGAACAAGGTGGAAGTGGCAATGGAGGTGCTCTGCGATATCGCGATGGATGACAGCAGGATGCTGGCGGAGCGTCAGCGGGCCATCGATGCCCTGACGCTCTTCAGGGAATCCCTGAAGACGCTGGAATACATCTCCCGCAAGACCGACCTGGATGTCCTGAAGCAGCGTGCCGGGCTCTACATCCAGCGCATGAGATCCGGCGCCCACATGAGCATGTCGGCAGTGTGAGAAAGGGGCCTCCATGAAGAGAGAGACGAGGGAGTACAACCTCGACTGGATGCTCTGGTCGAGCGTAGTTTCAGGAAGCAAGGTCATGGACGGGACGGACAAGGAGTACCAGGCTCTGCTTCGGCTCATACCCAACTTCAGGGGCATCATCGACACCATCCTGAGGCAGGGCGAGCCAGGCAGGCTTTTCATGAAGATGGGCGCGGAATACCTGGACGACATCAAGGCCGTGCATGAAAAGGGCAAGAAGCTCTGCTTCGGCACCTTCGTTGCGTCAAAGGATCTTTTCTACGCCTTTGACAACGTCGTCCCTGCATGGGCCGAAATCCTGACCGTGTTCGCCACCATGATGATGAGAAAGGGCACGGCGGAATACATGGACTACTGCTGCGAGGCAGGGTTCACCGAGACCTCGTGCTCGGCCCAGCGCGGGTCGGTGGGTGCATACCTGGCAGGTCTTGCGGAGAAGCCCGATTTTCTCGTGTGCGGCGCGCCGGGCATATGCGACACGAATGCGAACGCCATGCAGTTCATGTCCGAGTATCTCGACATCCCGCTCTTCCAGCTCACCTTCCCTTCGAATCTCACGGGCAGGAGAATCACCGACTACCAGCGTAAAGACTACAGGGCACTGATCGCATTCGTCGAAGAGCACGCCGGATCCCGCCTGGACGAGGATCGACTGAGGTCCGTCCTCGCGGAGCACAGGCGCCAGGACGAGATCATCAACGAGATCTTCGACCTTACACGGCTGAAGCCCTGCCCCATGCCGCCCATCTTCAACCTGTTCCTGTACGCAGGCAGGCTCCAGTCTTCAGGCAGGAAATCCCTCACGGCCCTGCTCGAATCCATGCTCCGCGTCGTGCGCGAGAATGCGAAGGCCGGAAGGGCCGGGACAGTTTCGGGCAGGGAGCGGGCGCGGCTCCTCATGTGCTACATCGACCACTACACCACGGACGGAAGGTTCTGGCAATGGGTCGACTCCCAGGACATCAGCCTCTTGCCCACACTGATCTTCACCTTCTTCAACAGGGGCATCAACTATGCAGAAGAACGCCAGGACCAGACCTATGAGATCGACACCTCCACCATGGATGCCATGATCGATTCTCTGGCGGACATCAACTCGCGCATGCCCATGGTCAAACAGCTCAGGGGGCCGTACGATGCCGCCGGCATGTGGCGGGAAGACCTCTTCTGCATGACCAGGCTCATGAAGCCTGACTTCGCGGTCTACCTCGGCAGCATGGGGTGCCGGAACAGCTATGGCGTGAACAAGCTGATCCAGCGCGACGCGGAACGGTTCGGGCTGCCCACCCTGCTCCTGTTTGCGGATGCCTTCGACGACCGTGTGGCATCCTGGGAATTCTGCGTGGAAAAGATCAGCGAGTTCATGCACGTGAGGGGGATCGTCTCATGATTGCCGCTGGATGCGATGTCGGATCACTCACCACCAAGGCGGTCATCCTGAACAATGCGCGCCTGCTCGGCCATGCGCTCGTCAGGTCCTCGTTCAACCCAGAGAAATCGGCATCCGAGGTGATGGAAAAGGCCCTTGCGTCCGCACGGCTCACCATGGACGACATCAGCCTGTGCGTGGGCACGGGTTACGGCAGGGAGCGGATCGGTTTCGTGAAGAAGACCGTCTCGGAGATCTCCTGCCATGCAAAGGGCGCCCATTTCCTCCAGCCGTCCATCCGCACGATCATCGACATCGGGGGCCAGGACTGCAAGGCCATCCGCCTTGATGCGAAGGGTGAGATCGTAAAGTTCATCACCAACGACAAGTGCGCCTCCGGCACCGGCAGGTTCCTGGAGGTCATGGCAAAGCTCCTGGGCCTGGAACTCGGCGAACTGGGGAGAATCTCCGGCCAGGCCACACACCCCATCACCCTTGCCTCCACCTGTACGGTGTGGGCCCAGGCAGAGGTCATCATGCACCTCAACGAAGGCATGCCGAAGGCGGACCTGGCAGCAGGCATCAACGAGGCCATGGCCGCACGGGTGGCCATTCTTGCACGCTCGGTGGGGATCGAGCAGGACGTGTGCATGACCGGCGGTGTTGCAAAGAACCCCGGGGTTGTGGAGGCCATGGAAAAACAGCTGGGCGTGCCCATGCGCAGGCTCAGGCTGGATCCCCAGCTCATGGGAGCCCTGGGGGCCGCCGTGTTCGCCCGGGAAAGGTTGGGGGTGAGCTGATGTACGTTGCAGGATGCGATGTAGGATCTCTGAGCGCCAAGGCAGTCATCATGAAGGACGACAACATCGTGGCCTCCCACATCATGTTCGCTCGGCCCGAACCTTCAGAATCGGCCCGGGTGGTCATGGAAGAAACGCTGAGGAAGGTCGGGCTGTCCATGGAGGATATCGCTTGCTGCGTGGGTACCGGCTACGGCAGGAACGCCATCCCCTTTGCCCAGGCATGTGAATCGGAGATCGCCTGCCACGGGAAGGCCGCCCAGTGGCTGAAACCTCAGGTCCGCATGGTGATAGACATCGGGGGCCAGGACGCCAAGGCCATCAGGGTCGACGAGACGGGCACGGTGGTCCGCTACGCCTACAACGACCGGTGCGCCTCCGGCACGGGCAGGTTCCTGGAGGTCATGGCCGGCGCCATGGGGATCGACATCGAAGCCATGGGCGACATTTCTGCTCAGGCCAGAGAGCCGGTCACGCTCTCGAACCAGTGCGTGGTCTTTGCAGAGACCGAGATCATCTCGCTCATCAATGCGGGCAGGGAACTTCCGGACATCGTGGGGGGCCTGCACAGGGCCCTGTCCCACCGGGTGGCGTCCCTTGCCAGGAGCATCGAGCTCGAGGGCGAGATCACCATGACAGGTGGCGTGGCGAAGAACCGGGGCATGTTCACCGCCCTTGAAGAAGCCCTCGGGGTGAAGCTTGTCCGGATGGACACGGACCCCCAGATCATCGGCGCCGTCGGGGCCGCCCTCATGGCCCGGCAGACAGCTGCCGGGAACGGGTGAGAGGCATCGTGGAGCTCTTTTCCGACACCATATCCGCCGTACGAGGCTTTGTCTCGGAGACATCGGGCCGAAGAGCATGGACCGCAGACAATGGCCTCTCCTGGCCCAAGGGCGGCGCGAGGAACATCGTGCTGAAGGAGGATCTGGGCCTGGAACTGGGCAGCCCGCAGATGGAATCCGTGTCCTGCCTCCTGTGGACCCACGACATCTCCGCCATCAAAGACGGGACCATAACCCTCCTGGGGCCCGACTTCCCGGAAAGCATGGGACAGAACCTCCCCTTCGGCAAGGTGGTGCTGGCAGGGGTGGAGGGCTTCACGCAAGACAATGCCTATGACCTGCACAAGGACCTGGATTTTCTCCGCTACAGCATCGACATGGAGGGCTTCATGATGCGGTCCGTATCCCAGTACCTGAGGGAGTGGTGCAGGATCAGTGCTGAAGCGATCCGACGGGGATTTTCAGCCAGGATCCTGGGCTCGGCGCTCATCGGCCTGTTCCGTGAAAGGCCCTTCGTGAAGAGCGTCGAGGTGATCTACGTCACCTCCAGCCCCGCCGATGTGGTGAGGCTCAGGGAGATCACCGCCCCTGCGGAGAGGATCATCGCGGCCATGAACAAGATGGCCCAGGAGATGGATTTCGAATGTTCCAGCTGTGACTATCGGGACGTGTGCGATGAGGCAGACGGCCTGAAGGGCATGAGGGAGAGGCTTATGGACAAGTCAAGAGAGGCGCTCCATGGCTGAGGCGAGGATCATTGCCGTATGCGGCAAGGGCGGTGTGGGCAAGACCTCCGTCTCGGCCCTCATGGTAAGCCTGCTGGCAAGAAACGGCCACGGGAAGATCCTGGCCATCGATGCCGACCCCGCCGTGGGTCTCGCGACGTCACTCGGTATCTCTGTCCGGAAGACCGTGGACGACATCAGGAAGGATCTCATTGCACAGATCCAGAAGGGTGATGCCCCAGGAAACCGTCAGACCCTGGAGCTCCTTGACTACGAGATCTTCGACGCCCTTCAGGAGCAGAACGGGTACGCCCTGCTGGCCATCGGCAGGCCCGAGGACGAGGGCTGCTTCTGCAGGGTGAACAACCTGCTCAAGGACATCATAGCGGACCTGGCCCACAGGTTCGACATCGTGCTCATCGATGGCGAGGCGGGAATCGAGCAGATCAACAGGCGGGTCATGAAGACCGTGAATCACCTCGTCCTGGTATCGGACACCTCGGCCAAGGGCATCAACGTGGCCAATGCCATTGCGCTGGTGGCAGGAGAGAGGAAAGCGGTGGACTATCGGGACATCGGCCTTGTGCTCAACAGGGTGAGGAGCGAGGAGGAGGCCCGTGACATAGGCTCTAGGACAAGGCTCGAGGTCTACGGATGGATCGCAGACGACGAGGACATCAGGGACTTCGACTTCAGAGGCGCTCCCCTGACCGGGATTCCGGACTCCTCGCCTGCACTGGTCACGGTCTCGGACATCATGAGGAAGCTGCGCCTCATTCCGTGAGTGCCGTATGTGCAAGGAGGGCAATACTGTGAAGACAGCGGACAGGAAGGCGCTGAAGGTCTTTCAAGAGCTCCTGGAGAATCCCGTGAACCGTCTCGTGGAGCAGGCGGCCGGAGATGGGCGCATACCCCTCGGGTATTCCTGCTCCTTCGTGCCCGAGCCCCTGCTCATGGCGGACAGGCTCTTTCCCGTACGCCTCCATGCCACAGGCATCGCGGGCACGGAGATCGCCGACAACTACCTCTCCAGCCTGGTCTGCTCCTACACCCGGAGCATCCTGGAGTTCGCCTTCGACGACCGCTACGACCTCCTTCAGGGATGGGTCTTCGTGCCGTCCTGCGCCCACATGCAACGCCTGCAGGACAACCTCGAATACCTGAAGAAGCCCGGCTTCGTCCACACCATCGACGTGCCCCGGAAGGTTTCTGAGGCCACCCTCGACTGGATGGAGGAGGAGCTCCACATGCTCTCGGACAGGCTGGCCTCCCACTTCCAGGTGGACATGGGCCCGGATTCCCTCGACAAGGCCATAGCGTCGTGGAACGAGTACGCCGAGACCGTGAAGGCGGTGGGCGAGCTCAGGAAGCGTCCCGACCCCCCGCTCACCGGCACCGAGTTCCACGCGATGCTCATGGCCTCGCTGGCCTCGCCCAAGGACCTCATCATGCCCGAGATCAGGGCCTTCAGGGACGAGGTCGAGCAGCAAGGGGACATCACCGGCCACCGTGCCCGCCTCATGGTGGTGGGCGGACACCTCCACGATCCCGACTTCATCCGCGTCATCGAGTCCCAGGGTGGGCTCGTGGTGGCGGACCGGTTCTGCACCGGCTCCATCCCGGGGCTCATGCCCGTGGAGACGAACGGCAGAGGCCCTGTACGGGCCCTGGCAGAGCACGCATTCAGGAAGACTCTCTGCCCCCGCATGATGGAGGACTTCGACCGGAGGCTCCAGTCCGTCATCGACATCGTCCGGGAATACAACGTGGACGGGGTGGTCATCGAGGTCATCAAGTTCTGCGACCTCTGGGGGGTGGACTCCATGCCCCTGGTGACGGCCCTCAGGGACAAAGGCATTCCCGTGCTCAAGCTGGAGCGGGAGTACCGCCTGGGCGGAGAGGGTCAGCTGCGCACCCGGGTGCAGGCCTTCCTCGAGAGCATGGGCAGGTGACGCATGGGATTCAGGATCGACACTGTCCTGTCACACACCCCCATCGGGGCACGCTCCCTCGTGAACCGGGTATCCGCAGCCGCGGGATACGCATTTCGGGGCTTGAGGGAGTTGATCCTGGACCTGTCGTCGTTCTCGGCAGCCGATTTCCTCGTCTATGCGAAATACTCCCTCCTCGTCTGGGGCTGCATTGCGAGGGTGGTGATCAGACGCGGCCCCATAGGCTTCATCCATGAGCTCATCCGCTATCCGTGGATGCTCCACCTCCTCCGTGCCACGGCCCTGATGCGCCGGTTCGCCCGCGGGAGGAGCGGGCTCTATCTCGAGTCCATGTGCATGGTCGTGCACTCGGTGGCCGAGCTGCTCTCCGAGTTGCTTGAGGACCTATTCTACCACAGGGACCGTCTCATCATCACCGAGGAGATGGTGCCTCCGGACATCGCCCGGGCCATGGGACTCAAGGTCTGGATGCTGGAGGCCATGGGCATCCTCCTGCCCATGATGACGCCCGAATTCTGCCTGAAGTACATCGACGAGGCGGAGAACGCCGGGGTCAACCCCGACGCCTGCAGTCTGCCCAAGGCCACCATGGGCATGGTCATGAAGGGCCACATGCCCGACGGGCTCGCCCTGGTGAGTTCCAACATGCCCTGCGACGCCGGCATGGCGTCGTACTCCTACATCCAGCGCGCCTACAAGCTGCCTACCTACCGCCTGGACGTGCCGAACAACTTCACCAACGACCGTGCGGAGCGGCTCTTTTCCGAGGACCTCAAGGGCATGATCGCGTTCCTGGAGGAGCACACGCCCGGTCGCATGGACTGGAACGAGCTGAAGAGGATCTGCGAGGGCAGGAACCGCATGCTGGATCTGGAGCTGGAGCTCTGGGACATGATCCGGCTCAGGCCGGCGCCCCTTGCAGCCGAGGCCGTGATCCTGAGCCACATGTGGCACTTCAACCTCTTCGCGGGCCACCCGAAGTCCGTCCGGCACTATGAGCGGCTGGTGGAGATGGCAAGGAAAAACCTCGAGGAAGGAAGACCGGCAACGGAGAAGGAGCGTTTCCGGACCGTGCTCTGGAACCCGCCCTTCCCCCACTTCGTCGACATCTTCAACAAAGCCGAGCGTCTCTTCGGCGTGACGCTCATCAACGACAGCATGACCTACAACCACCATACGCCCATCGACACCTCCTCACCCGAGACCATGTTGAAGGGACTGAGTATGGTCATCATGCAGGGCCCCATGGTCCGCCACACCCGGGGGCCCGCCGACAACTACCTGGACGACATCTTCCGCATGGTCAGGCAGTTCGACCTGGACATGGTGTGGGTGGCCAATCACGTGGGGTGCAAGAGCGGACAGGCCATGAACGGCATCCTGAGGGAGCTGTGCCGGGAGAGGAAGATCCCCCTGCTCGTCCTGGACTACGACCTGCTGGATCCGCGCATAGCGTCCAGGGACAGCATGATGAGACAGCTGGAGTTCTTCATGGAGAACGTCATGAAGGTCGACCGCCTGGAAGCAAGGAGAACGGGATGATGACCCGGAGCAGGGGCGGCGGACTGAACGGCGCCGCCGGGAGAATGCATGGAAGGTAACCTTACTGCAACAGTCAGGTCGCTTGTCGCAAAGCTGCCGGAGACCGCGATGAAGCACTGGAGGTCATCCCTGCCGGAATACCTCCTCAGCGCGAAGGACCTGAACTCCGCCCTCATCTACCTGAAATACTGGGCACTCAATTACTTCGTCATCGCCAGGTTCATGGCGGAGATGGATCTACGGCTTGGCCCCGTGGGATCCCTCAGGACGCTCGTGGGCAACCCCTGGATGTTCACCCTGCTGAAGGTGAACGCCCTGATGAGACGGTATGGGCGGGGCAGGACCGGCCGCTACCTGGAGTCTGTCTGTTTGGCCCTGCACACCGTCGTCACCGGCATCATCGACATGCTGAGGCAGATGTTCTACCACCCCGAGCGCATGGTCGTCAGCGAGGATCTGGTGCCCATTGACATTATCCATGCCATGGGTCTGGACGGCTATCTCCTGGAGGGGATGGGGATCATTCTCCCCATCGTGGACCCCGGATCGGCCACGAAGTACATCGACACGGCGGAGAACGAGGGCATGAATCCCGATGCCTGCAGCCTGCCCAAGACCACGGTGGGCATGGTCATCAGGGGCCATATGCCCAAGGGCGTGGCCATGCTGAGCTCCAACCTGCCCTGCGACGCGGGTGCTGCCTCGTACGCCGTGATCCAGCGCATCTTCGACATCCCCACCTACCGCCTTGACGTGCCGTACAACTTCCACGGCGAGCGGGCCGAGAACCTCTTCATGAAAGACGTGAAGGCCATGATCGCATGGCTGGAGGAGCACACGCCGGGCCGCATGGACTGGGGCCGCTTCAGGAGGATCTGCGAGAACCGGAACCGTATCCTGGAACTGGAGCTGGAGCTGTGGGACATGATCCGGCTGAGGCCTGCCCCCCTGGCCTCGGAGGCCGTATGGCTGAGCCACCTCTGGAACGTGAATGTCACCCCGGACTACGAGAAGTCGGTCCGGCACTATGAGAAGATAGTGGCCCTGGCGAGGAAAAACCTTGAAAGCAGCACTCCTGCCACCGTGAACGAACGGTACCGGTCCATCGTGTGGAACCCCCCCTTCCTCCACTTCTCCGACATCTTCAACTGGGCGGAGCGAACCTACGGCCTGACACTGATCAACGACAGCATGACCTACCACCACCACATCCCCATCGACACCTCCACGCCCGAGACCATGCTGCGCGGGTGGTGCAGGACCGTCATGGAGGGACCCATGGTGCGACACACGAGGGGTCCTGCCGAGAACTACCTGGACGACATCTTCCGCATGGTGAAGCAGTTCGACCTCGACATGGTCTGGGTCGCCAACCACGTGGGCTGCAAGGGTGGCCAGGCCATGAACGGCATCCTGCGCGAGAAGTGCAGGGAGATGGGGATACCGCTGCTCATCCTCGACTACGACCTGAGCGACCCGAGGATCGTGTCCCACGACAACATGAAGCGGCAGGTGGAGCACTTCATGGAGAATGTCATGAAGGCGGAACGCCTCGACCACTAGGCACGGTACAACCATTCAAGAAACGAAAGGGGCGAGAACATGGCACAGAGATACTTCGGCGGCTGCGACGTAGGGTCCACCACGGGCAAGGCGATAATCCTCGACGAGAAGGGGGCCATCCTGGCCTCGGTCATCATCCCCAGCGAGATCGATCCGGAGCTGACATCCAGGCTTGCCCTCGAGCAGGCATGCGCCCAGGTTCCCGGGCTCGGCGACTACAAGGACCTCTCCTATCTGATCGGTACCGGTTACGGCAGGAACGAGGTGCCCTTTGCCGACGAGAACATCTCGGAGATCAGCTGCCATGCCATGGGGACCTTCTCCTGCAGTCCGGACATAAAGACCATCGTGGACATCGGCGGCCAGGACGTGAAGGCCATCGCCATCGACGACAGGGGAGCGGTCCTGGAGTTCGCCATGAACGACAAGTGCGCGGCGGGCACAGGCCGGTTCTTCGAGGCCATGAGCAGGGTTTTCCGCATGGACCTCGAGGCGTTCTCCGCGCTTTCCCTGAAGGCGGGCAGGGTGATCCCCGTGACCTCCCAGTGCAGCGTCTTCGCCGAGAGCGAGGTCATCAGCCTCCTGGCGAAAAGGAACCCGCCCGAGGAGATAGCGGCAGGCATCCAGACCGCCGTGTCCAAGCGGTGCTTCACCCTGCTCAAGCGCATCGGCATGCGCCCCAGGGTGACGGTCACGGGCGGGTGCGCGAAGAACAGGGGCCTCATCAGGGCGCTCTCGAAGATGCTCGCCATGGAGGTGGCCGAACTCCCGGTGGACCCGCAGATCATCGGTGCCCTGGGGGCCGCTGTGTATGCCCGGCAGCGCTCGAACGGGACTGGCGGTTGAACGGACCTTCAGAGGAACAGAGGGCAAGGCCGCACTCACCGCATAAGGCAATCCCTATTCCAGCGACCGCAGGTAGGTCTGCAGGTTGACCCGCCGGTTCTTGATCTTCAGCTTGGCGCGGATGTTGTCCCGGTGGAAGTCCACGGTGCTGGGGGCGATATTCATGAACTCGGCGATCTCCTTGGTCTTCTTCCCCTGCTTGATGAGATTGACCACCTGTATCTCGCTGGGGGTCATGTCCACAAGGTCGCGGGAAACGCCCTTCAGCAGGGGCTGGACGATGTCGTTCAGGTTCCTGGTGATCACCTCCACATAGGTCCTCTGCTCCGGGGAGAGCCCACTGTTCTTCAGCTTGTTCAGGGCGGGCATCACCAGCTCGCCCACGTTCCTGCGCATGGCATCTTCCAGTTTGAACCTCGTTTCGTCCTTCTTCTCGAGGAGCACCTGCAGGGCAATGTTCGTTCTCTCGAGGGTCGTGTTGGCCTGCATCAGTTCTGCGGTCCGTTCCTTCAGGAGGGCATCGAGGCGTTCCTGCACCTCCTTACTCTCGGTGATGTCTCTGCCGAAACCGCAGAATCCCGCGGGCCGGCCCGCTGCATCGGTCAACAGGAGGACAGAGAGATCGAGCTGCCTCCGACCCCCCCGTCTGGTCCTGATGGTGCACTCGATCCCCTTTGCGGGCTGACGGGTCAGGTATACCCGATGGAAGACATCGAATATCGCCCTGGCATCGGGTTCATCGAGAAACTGCCGGTAGTTCATCCCGGGGAGCTCGGACCGGGAATACCCGGTGATGTCTGCGGTGGTATCGTTGCAGGAGAGGAGGTTGCCGGCGAGGTCGAACTCGCAGTAGGCCTCCCTGATCGTTTCGATGATATGCCGATACTTCTCTTCGCTCTGGCGGAGCCGTATCTCAGCCTCCTTGCGTAGCGTGCAGTCCCGCGCCACCCCCACGATGCCGATGGCCTTCTCCCTCTCGTTGCGGTAGAACCGGGCCGAGGCCTCCAGCCAGATCATGTGCCCATCCTTGTGATACATCTGGAAATCAATGGTCCGGGAATCGGAGACCTTCTGCTTCTCCTTCTCGTATTCCTGCAGGAAGACCTCCTGGATCTGGGCCATTCCCTCCTGCGTCACGAACCGGTCCAGCCTGGTGCCGACTGCTTCCTCCGGCGTGTATCCCGTGACGAGCTCAGAGGAGGGGCTCACGTACTCAAGGCGGAAGGTCTTGAGGTCGAGCACCCAGATGATATCCGTAATCCTGTTCGCCAGAAAGCGGTACCTCCTGTCGTTCTCCAGAAGCAGCTTCTTGGCGTGGTTCCCTGTGCTCTTCCTTGTCGGGCGAACGGCCCCGGGCATGGGTGTCAGCATAGGAACTCCTTCGAGGGGACATGGAAACGGCTTCCCATAGGGGTCATTGCCCCCCATTCTCCCCATATTAATTTCATGTTGTTATCCGCATATATCATTCTATATTATTCTTATTGATCTATATTAATATGTTATGAGTCCCAGGTCCAGAGCACTCTTGTATATCACGGCAAGAGGCGGCACTGACTGTCAGGTGGGCGTGCCGCACACATCTTTCAAGGAGGAGGCGTGATGAGACTTTTCAGGATCCTTTTGGTAATTGGGATGGCGGGGGGATTGACCCTGGGGACGATCGGATGTTCGTTTGATTTCAACAACCCCACACCAAGCGAATGGGATGTCCAGATCATCGGTGACTCGGTCTTCGACCTGTCGGGTGAAATCCAGCTATACCTCAAGACCCTGTCCGGCAAGATGTACAAGGACCGGTCCGTGAGCGGCGCAAAGATCGCGGCGATCCAGAGCCAGATGAACACCGCGCTGAAAAGAACGACCCTCAAGACCCTCATCGCCGACGGCGGGGCAAATGACATCCTCCAGGGCAGCATGGACTGCGATTCCGACCCGCTGACCTCAGGGTGCCTCGATGTGCTCAACTACGTTGGCGACAAGATGGAGGCCATGCTCTACACCATGTACACCAAGTCGCCCAACGACTGCGTGTGGCTCGGTTACTATCACGTGAAGGGTAGCGAAGCCGAGAAGAACGAGGCCATCGACTACACCTATGACTGGCTCTATCCGGGCATCTTCGGAACGGTCTACTCCGGGTTCAAGGCAACCCTCGTAGACCCGAGGGCCGTCATTGTGGACTCGGACATTAAGTCAGATGATATCCACCCCACTTCCAGTGGGTCGCAGAAGCTGGCCAACCTGATCTGGAACGCCATGGTTGCAGGGAACATGTACCGCTGAGCTGTTCGAGGCGTCCGTCCTGGAGGCAGGGCCCCATGGCACTGCCTCCAGGCAAGCATGGGGGGGCGCTTCGGATGCATGAGACTGCCGGTCACAGCTGGCAGGCCAGTGTGACACCACTGGAAATGTGACCATTCCTGTGGCATCTAGAAGATCAGCTCGATGAAGAAAAAACACGCGATATTTGTTGCCGTCAGCATCCTTCTCCTGGGCGCTGGTCTGTATTTCTACCACGCCAGAGCCGTCCCGGATATCTCAGAGGGCCTTGTCGAGCCTTCATCCCCGCAGCAAGCAGCCCCGAACCGGGCAGTCGTTGATCATACCCCGGACCAGGTCGGGGCTGCCCCGCAGAGCCGGGAGCCCCAGACCGCCGTGGACCATCCCAGGGACATCGAGGACATCAAGCAGCAGATCTACGACCTCAACATCGAGTCCGTGCAGGACATCCCCCTGCTGGACCGCGTCATCCAGACGGGAAACGCGCCCGTGCAGGAGTACTGGAAGGGCGACTGGGTGAGCGTGGACGACAACAAGGAAGACAAGAACGGCTTCTACCTGCAACCCCAGGCGGACGGGACCTTCATCTACTTCCCGGACGAGAACTCCACCCGGACGTACACCTTCTTCGAGACCCCCAAGACCTACACCTACGACCCGGTGAGGAGGGAGTTCTCATGGCAGCTGGATTATTACGGCAAGACCATCTCCCACAGGGCGAGGTTCGTCAACGAGGATGTCCTCGTGACCATGCTCATCAGCGGGGAGAAGGTCACGCTGGACATCTACACCAGGGGAACCGGGGTCCAGAGGGATATCTCTAGCACCGACTATTAGCCGCGCCGCTGGCGCTCCCGGTTCACCGCAGCACTCAGTCGGTCACTTTGCCAAGCACCCGGACGATGAACTCAGGCCTGGCCGGATTGTCTGTCTGCACATAGATAGTGTCGCGGATCACGCCGGGATTCTTCCTGATATTCTTCGCCCAGACGAGATAGCCCTTCTTCCCGTCCCGCATCGTCTCCTTGTATCCGAATGTGATGTCCTGCCCCTTCTTTGCCTTCACGCCGGTGATCCTGAACGGATATTCCCTGGTGGGGATGATCACGGACGAGCCTTCAATGGAAGTGCGCAGAGACCCCGACAGCATGATGGTGTGCTCGGAGATGTCGGCAAACTTCTTCACGTAGCAGGAGATTTCGATGGTCCACTCCGGATTCACGGGATCGTTCGTCAGCAGGTGGATGGTGCCCTGGATCTCCTCGCCCCCGCGGCGCTCGGTGAGGAGCACGGTCTTGACGACACCCTCCTGGCCCGGCAGGATGTGGTCGCTGTATGCCTCCACCAGGGTTCCGCAGCATGCCTTCACCTTCTTCAGCTCCAGGACCTGTTTCGACGTGTTTCTGACCATGAAGTCGTGCCTCACCAGGTCGAACTGCAGGACGGGGTCGAAGACGTAACGGCTCCTGGGCGAGTCTACGACGGATTTCGAGTACACGGGCCTTTCAGGGAGTCCAAAGTAGAAGACGGTCCTTGGCTCCTCCTTCTTCGGTGCGGCATCCTTGACCGAACCCCAGCCCCAGGCGATGACAAGGGCCCCCATCAGAACGAAAAGACCTGCAAGGACGAGTTTCTTCTTCATGACGCCCCCTTTTCCATCAGGACATGGCCCCCCATGAAGAGGGCCGGCCGTATACCATGGAATCGTCCGGACATGCACTGTGATGATCTCTTCAGGCATCCCGGACAGATCTAAGATATATTGTGCTGAAGCTTCTGGCAATACCATAGTATATGGCGGCCTGTTCAGGCATCTGCCCCATCGGATTGTGCCCCATGAGCGTCGCGGTTGCATTTTCCCCCGGGGATGCCTATTCTTCCTCAAGAACGCTTCAGAGGTCCGTGCATGGCCATAACCTACAGACCGGCAGCCGAACACGACATCCGGGCCGTATCGGATGTGTACTGGGCATCCCTCCTGGACGCCTACCAGCGGCACGGGTTTGATGCGCAGCAGGATACCCTGACCGTGAATCCTTTCTATGCCTTTGCGCTGCGGGAAGAGCCCCAGGGGTTCTTCGTGGCGGAGCATAAGGGAAAGGTGGTGGCCTCCTCCATCAGCTGGGTGAGGGGGTCATTCTGGTTCCTCTCCCACCTCTTCGTGCTCCCGGACTTCCAGGGCAAGGGTATCGGCCGCTCCCTGCTGGAACGGACCATGAACTACTCAAGGATCGCCAACTGTACGCACCGGGCGGTGATCACCATGGCCTTCAACCCGGCTTCCATTTCCCTGTATCTGAAGAACGGCCTGTTCCCTGCAGAAGACATCTACCTCATGCGGCTTGGTACGCAACGGGAGGGGCCCTCCCCGGGGAAGCGCCGGGAGACCTTCCAGGAGGCCATCCACCTGTCCAAACAGCAGCAGGAAGACCTGGCCGCCATTGACAGGGAAATACTCGGCACGTCCCGGGAGGGTCATCACCGCTTCTTCCTCACGGACCGCATGGCCACGGGCTATCTCATCAGGTACAGGGGAAGACCTGCAGCCTATGCCTACCTCTGGCCCGACGGCCGCATCGGGCCCATGGCAGCACTGAAGGACGTGCCGTACCGGGACCTCCTGAAGCTCATCGTCCGGCACGCCGGGGACGATTCCCGCTTCCTCACCCTGATGATACCCGGCAGCAACCATACGGCCCTGGAAACGGCATTCTCACTGGGATTCACGGTCCGCATGCCCTACGTGCTCCTGGCCTCCGAGCGGTTCGGCTCCCTGGACAGGTACCTCTTCCACTCGCCCGGGCTGATGTGATGGCGGGCGGCTCACGGGAGGACCCTTGCAGATGCATCAGGCCGTGGCGGAAAACGCCTTTCCGTGGTAGAGAAACGGATACAGAGGTTTCCGTGCAGATAAGACCGACCGTCCCCCGTATAGGGATCATTGTCCTCCTGTCGACCCTCCTCGTCTTCGGTGCATGGATGGAGGTCCGGGCGGGCAAGGTGGCCGAGGTGAAGATCGGGAACATCCTTCCCCTTTCCGGACCGTCTGCGAGCGCGGGCAGGCAGTGCAGGGCGGCCATAGAGCTGGCCACCGACTCCATCAACGCGGCGGGAGGCATCAGGTCCCTGGGCGGGGCCAGGCTGGTGAATGTCTGGGCAGACAGCAGGGGGGAGGCGTCCTTCGGCATCACGGCAGCAGAGCAGCTCATCGCCACGGACAAGGTGGCCGTCATCTCCGGTGCGTGGAACTCGGCCGTCACCTACCCCACCACCCAGGTGGCGGAGAAGGCCAGGGTTCCCTACGTGGTGCCGGTCTCGGTGCGGGACAGCATAACGGAACGGGGCTTCAAGTACACCTTCCGCATCGCGCCCAAGGACAGCTGGCGATCCCGGGACCAGTTCCGGTTCCTCAAGGACATGCGCAAGGCGAGCAACACGAAGATCGAGACCGTCGCCTTCGTGTTCGAGGACGGTCCCTGGGGCACGTCCATGAAGGACCAGTGGGCCCGGCTCGTCGTGTCCGACGGCTATAAGGTGGTCCTGGCGGTGCCGTATGCGAGCACAGCAGGCGACATGACCGAGACGGCCCTGAAGATCAGGAACGCCCGGCCCGACGTGGTCTTGCTCGCCTCATTCACCCAGGACGCGGTACTGCTGGCGGGCGCCATGTCGGCGCTGAACGTCCGGGTCAAGGCGGTGGTGGGAAGCGGCGGGGGACACTCCTCTCCCGCCTTCCTCAAGAGGGCGGGCAAGGCGTGCGAGTACGTCTTCGACACCTCGGGGTGGGAGCCCGACATGAACCGCCCGCAGATCGGGGCCATCAACGCAGCGTTCAAGGGCCGGACCGGCTCCGACCTCAGCGCCGAGACCGTGGACGCCTTCGCCTCGGTCTATGTCATCGCCAGCGCCCTGGAGGAGGCGGGATCCATCGACCGCGAGGACATCCGGGACGAGCTCGCCGACACCGAGCTGTGCCGGGGCGAGGGCAGGCCGGGCATGGATATCCTGGCCTACCGGTGCATCGAGTTCGACAAGACGGGCCAGAACGAGCATGCCGGTTATGTGGTGACCCAGTTCAGGGACGTGGACGGCACCATGGAGCGCGTTACCGTGTGGCCCAAGGAGGCAGCCCGGAAGGGGTTTGCGCCGGTGTTCCCCGCGCCGTGACAGGGGACATGCCCCTGACACTGTTCCATTACGCCCACACCCCGGGTAT
Organism: Deltaproteobacteria bacterium; assembly: GCA_029547045.1. Taxonomy (GTDB): domain Bacteria; phylum Desulfobacterota; class Desulfomonilia; order UBA1062; family UBA1062; genus MWEI01. Next base: position 39,870 of record JAKPQL010000095.1, read on the forward strand.
CCGCGTCCTGCAGAACCTGCAGGCATTCCCTGAAAGGTTGTTGACCGGCAGGATGTAGCCCCTGCGCTCTATGAGGAGTCTGCCGCAGGCATGGCAGTAGGTGTTGTTCCCCTCGTGGGAGGGGATGTTGCCCACGTACACGTACCGGATCCCCTCCTGCATGGCCAGCGAGCGGAACCGCTCGATGACGGCTATGGGCGTGGGTGGGAGCCGGTCGAGCTTGTACTTGGGGAAGAACCGCAGGAAGTGCAGCGGGTGATCCTGGCCCAGGTTCCTGACGATCCAGCCGCACATGCGCCTGGTCATCTCCTCGTCATCGGTGTATCCCGGCACCACCAGGGTGGTGATTTCCAGGTGCACCCCGCGCTCGTGGAGGGTCTTCAGCGTGGAGAGGACGGGCTCCAGCCTGGCGCCGTTGAGCCTCCGGTACACCTCGTCGCTGAATGACTTGAGGTTGATGTTGGCGGCATCCAGCACCGTGCAGAGCTTCAGCAGCGGCTTCGGATTGATGTAGCCGTTGGAGATGAACACGTTGGTGATCCCGGCGCTGCGGGCGGCCCGGGCGGTGTCGAACATGTACTCGTAGAAGGATATGGGCTCCGAGTAGGTGTACGCGATGGAGGACGACCCCGATGACCGGGCCGCCTTCACCACACCTGCGGGGAAGAGCTCGATGAAACGGACGTCCTCGGGCCTGGCCTGGGAGATCTCCCAGTTCTGGCAGTTGAGGCACCTGATGTTGCAGCCCGCTGCGGCGATGGAGAAGGCCTTCGTGCAAGGCCTGAAGTGATACAGCGGCTTCTTCTCGATGGGGTCCACATTGGCCGAGCACGGGTTGCCGTAGGCGATGCTGTGGAGTCTGCCCCCGATATTCACCTTGGACCGGCACACGCTGCGGTCGCCCGGATTCAGGATGCAGTGGTTGGGACAGACATCGCAGGCCACCTTGTTCCCGTAGCTCTTCGTATAGAAGTATCCCTCCCGCGAATACTTCCAGAGCCTCTTCGGGGCGTCTCCGCGGAACACGCTTCCCTTGATGTCCGCCCCGGAAGCCGCGTGGGCGCACGGAACGCCCCCCTCGCAGAGGTCCCTGCAGGAGTGCATGAGGACGAGCGCCGCGCCGGCGCGCAGGAACGACCGCCTAGTGATCATGTGCACTGACCGCCTGCACCATGATACTCGCGACCTTGAGCCCGATCAAGGCCAGGCATGCGCTCACGATGCCGAGGAAGGGGATGAACAGCGCGCTCACGAGGATGCAGCCGAAGGCCGCCCCCACGAGATCCACGGAAAATGCCCGGGCCGCCATCGAATCCTGGCCGGGCGTGATCCCCGCCACCAGGGGGAACTGGAGTCCGCACAGGACGGATATGACGAAGCCGAAAGCGTAGAAGAACCACTGGGAGAGCAGCCCGGGTTCACTGGCGAGAATAGCGGCCAGGATGCCCAGGATTCCTGCAATGCCCGCGTCGGTGGCCATGAGCACCCCGCGCACACCCCGGCTGAGGCGGCCCGCTACCCAGGCGCCCGGCATGAGGCCGGCAAGGAACACGGTGACGATGAGGCCGATGCGGTAGTAGAGGTATCCGAAGAGGATCTGGAAGAGCACGATGGTGAGGATCTCGCTGCCCAGGTTGACGCAGCCCGTGGTGAACAGGGTGAATTCCCGCGACGTCAGGCGGGGCAGGTACAGGGCGCAGAACACCCCCAGGCCGAGGATGAGGATGAGGATCCAGGGCCGCGCCGCATGCTTCAGCGCCCAGGAGTCGAGGGCGAGCCTGACAAGGTAGGGCTCGAAGTCCGTGTTCAGGGGCGCGGCCGGGTCAAGTTGTGCCATGAGGCCGTGGATCCGGTCCGGACTGACATCCCCTGAGAAGTAGCCGCTGATATAGTCCGTCCGGATTTCCTTTCGTTCGAGCAGGGAGGGGATGTCCGCGTCCATGGGCCTGTCGCCTGCGATGAGGAACACCCTCTGTCCCGGCAGGACCAGCACGTGGCCGAACACGGCCCCGGCGGTATTGAAAAGGGAAGACACCCGTCTGCGGGCTGGCTCCGAGATATAGCTCTCATAGCCTTCCACCGACAGGGAGAGCACCCCGCCCTCATTCAGGTGCGCCCTGGCAAGTTCCATGAACTCCCGGGTAAAGAACCGGTTGGACTGGAAGGTCCTGGGTTCGGGTTCGTCGACGCAGATGGCGTCATAGGTCTTGGTGGTCCCCTTGAGGTAAACCCGGGGATCCTCGGGGACCACCCGGAGCCCCGCGTGAGCGCCGAGGAGTCCATGGGCAAGTTCCAGGCTGATCACCGTAGGGTCAGTTCGTGCATAGTCGATGCTCACAGGCCCGTGCCTGAGCACCTCCTCCACCATGCCGCCCCCGGGGGAGATGAGCAGGACATGCCTCGGCCTTCTCACCTGAGCCAGGGCAAAGTGGGCGGCCTCCTCGGCCGCGACGCGGTCCTGCCCGGAGATCGCGGGCATCCCGTCCAGAAAGATCGTGTGCAGCCCGTGATCCCGCACCAGGGTGACCCTGCCAAAGCGCGATTCGCGATACTCAACGAGGTGGGCACCCCTGGGCGCGAGGGTGAAGGCCTCGAGCCCCACCCCTGCGATGCCTGCGGCAAGGACCATGAAGACCATCGCAGCGGCCGTGATCATGCCGGCCTGCGCGACGGACAGCAGTCGAAGCAGGGCCGCAAGGAGCACGATGCTCGACACGACCAAGATGCCCATGGGCGTGACCCACTCCACGAGCACCCAGGTAAAGACCAGTCCGCCGAGGGTCGCCCCCATGCAGTCGACGATGTAGAGCCTTCCCGCAGGATACCGGCCGTCTCCGGTTCTGATGACGTACAGGCTCCAGGGAAGGATGAATCCCACGACCAGGGCGAAGGGGCCGGTCATGAAGGCCGTGCAGGAAATGGTGGGCAGGAACCCTGTCGACGCTCCCTCCACCAGGACCTGTGAGCGTATGGCACGGACGGTCAGGACCTGGAGGACCGGGAGCACTGCCAACGGAAAGGACGCCAGGGCGAGCGACCTGGCCGACGGTGCGCCGAAGACGACCCGTGCCCACCAGGCGGCCAGCGACCCGAGGCCTCCCGCCGCGAGCCAGCAAAGCAGGGCCAGGGAGACCACGAACTCGTTGCCCTCGAACCCGGCCAGGAGTTCGCGGATCATGGTGAGCTGCACCATCACCGAGCTGCACCCCGCGGCGAGGATGATGAGGAGGACGGAACTGTGTCTGCGGGCCCTACCTGTCCTCTTCAAAGTACTGCACCTGGTAGGTCTGGACCTCGAGGTCCCCCTTGGTCCAGGCGTCATGGGGTAGGCCCGCCTTCATGCACAGGTGCTCGAGGAATTCCTTCTTGTCAGGCAGCTGGTCCCACACCTGGGGGAGGAAGGTGGCCGCGGCAAACCCCTTGCGGATTATGAGACCGTCGATGCCGGGCCTGATCTTGTTCAGGAGATCCTGGGCATCGGTGTATGCCAGGGGTCTGGGCTCGGTGAGCACGCTCACCTCGATACGGACCCTGTCCAGTTCCTTCCTCGTCAGGGCCGGGAACCTGGGATCCCTGAAGGCCGCGTTCAGGGCGTTGTGCCTCACCCCGTCCACGATGGAATCCCGGGCCTCCAGGCTGCCGATGCACCCCCTGAGCTCTCCCCCCATGGTGAGCGTCACGAAGGTGCCCGCCTTGGTCTGGAGGGCCGCGTCCTTGAGCGCCTGTTCCTGGGCAGGGCTCTGAGTCACCGGCACCCCGAGCTTCTCCTGGATGGTGCTCCGCGCCAGGGTCACCAGCGCCCTGCCCTGCTCCTTGGTATAGCTCTGTTCCATGCTCGTACCTCCGAAGAATGCGATTGTGGCATACCCCACCACCCTGCCGGTATCCCCGGACGCATCGGCGCTGGTGGCATAGTGGAGGAGCCGCGCCTTCCAGCCCCGAGACCTTGCGCATTCGAGAATCACGCGGATGGGGATGGCGCCGCAGGCACGGTTGTCATCAGCGGCAAGGCCCCTGCCGTTGAGGTCGGTTATGAGGGAGATGGTCCGGGCGTCCCGGGCAGCGGCCCTTTCCCGGGGCAGGAAATGGGACAGGTCCGAGCTGGCCACGAGCAGGGTGTCCTCATTCGCGAGCGCACAGACCGACCGGGCATACGCCATGACATCTCCGGGGCCCATGACCAGGGGAACCAGGGTGAAGGAACCCACATAGGTCTGGAGAAACGGCAAGATAACCTCCAGGGAGTGCTCCGCGGCATCGGATGCGGGCACTGTCCTGAACATACCCCCGCCCATCCTGAGTCTTGCCGCGTCCTCGTGCAGCCTGACGAGGCCCAATGGGGTCTCGTAGGCGTCGGCCGCACTCACCGAGATGTTGCTGAACCCCACCCGGTGGTCCGGCCCCATGAGGACCACCCGGGAGAACCGCTGCCCCTTCAGCGCGAGGGAGGCATAGGCGGCGGTCCTGCCCGAATAGACATAGCCCGCATGCGGCATGATGAGGGCCCTGAGCTTCATGCCCCGGGGGACCGTCACGGGCGCCGATCGGGCCTCGCGGGTATACCGGGCAATGTCCCTCCTGAGCTCATCGGCTGAGGCGGGGTAGAACGAACCCGCACAGACGGGCTTGCGCACCGTCATGGCGGCATCGCACGGTGCTGGAAGTGCCAGCACGGCCGCCACGCAGATCAGGAAAACGGGGAAGACCCTGCGGATCATCCTGACCCTCCTCCTTGTCCTACAAGAATGCGCTCATGGGGACCGATGTTCAAGGGGCAAGACGTGTATGGGACAGACAGGAAAGGTGATTCTTTCTGCACCAGGTGACACGGTATCGACCTGTGTCACCTGGTCCCTGCATGCAAGGCCGGTGAGCGTCTGAGACGTTCAGACCCGGTCCGTCATGCCTGGGCGGCCAGCGCTGTGAACGGGTGCTCCTGGGGCCCTAGCAGCTCGCTGATGGCCTCCCTGAGCCTGGTGAAGTCGTGGGACTTTACCACATAGGCGTCCGCGGCCATGGTGAGCGGGTGGTTCCGGTACCCCGAGTAGGCCGAGTGGATGATGATGGGCGAGTCCACCTTGGACTTGAGGATGTGTCCCATGGTCTCGAAGCCGTCCATCCTGGGCATGCGGATGTCCAGGATGATGAGGTCGGGGTGCGGCGCCCCCTCGGCCCTGAGCATGGACATGGCCTCCACGCCGTCCGAGGCGATTACAACTTCGTAGCCCTGCTCGACAAGTTCTTCCCTGATGAGGAACTGGAGATGCTCATCGTCTTCCACCAGCAGAATCCGTTTCATTTCTCTACCTCCCCGTAACCACATATCTTTCCTTGATAGTGTGGCCCTCATAGCATACATGCCTCGTGGTGTGTCTCACTGGGCCTGTGTTCATGTGTTCCTGGCTTGCATGAAAGATGCCAGAATGGACAGAAATTATAATTCAATTATATTATATGGTTAAACAACGCCAGGGGAATACCCGTTGTGATATGAACGGGTTTTGCCCCGCATTGTCAAAATATTGACATTTGACCCGCGCCATACGCTGCCGCGCCTGAGAAAGAGTCACCACGCGCTTTGCGGTGCGATACAACGTACTCCCTTGTTATTGCATGATGTGAGGGCAGAACCACCTTGTCTTGGCACCATGACCTGAGCCTCCTTCGTGTTGCATCAGCATGCATCTCACGAGAGAGGACAAAAAGATGTCAGTGACTATGACGAAGCGGGGCATCGGGCCCAAGGTCACCCTCTATCCGGCCATCGTCTGCGCCCCGCTGGGGGCGTTGACCTGTTACTATGACCCGCTTGACCTCGTCCGCATATGGGATTAATACTCTCCCTCACCATGACAGTGCAGAGGTTATCTTCCCTCGGCGTCCGCATCACCAGTGTCACGGACAGGATCCACGTGATCCACGGCAACAACCGCGGCCGCTCCCCCTTCTGCAACTCCTTCCTGGTTTTGGACACCGTGAACATGCTCTTCGACACGGGGTGCGGCATCGACATCCTCGAGAAGCTGCTCGCCGAGGTGCGCATCGACCGCGTGTTTGTGTCCCACTCGCACCTGGACCACACTGCCGGCTGCCGTTTCCTCCAGGAAAGGGGCTGCGAGATCATGGTGCCGGAGGAGGACAGCGACACCATCGCCACGGCCGAACTCCTGGCCACGCGGTTCGTGGGTGACGGACTCTTCGATACCTGGATGGAGACCTACCCGGCCCTCACCGGGTTCAGGGACTTCGAGATAACCGGCACCTTCAGCCACGACCAGGAGTTCTCGTCAGGACACGCGAGCTTCGTTGCCATCTCCACGCCGGGGCACCTGAACGATCACTACTGCTTCTGGTTTCCTGGAGAGAAGGTGCTCATGGGATTCGACATCGACCTGAGCCCCTTCGGGCCGTGGTACGGCAACCCGGAGTGCGACATCGACCTGTTCAGGGACTCCATCGGGAAGGTCATGGCCATGCCGGCGGAGGTTTACCTGTCCGCCCATGCCAGGCCGCTGAAGAACCCCTACATCTCCAGGCGCCTCAATGCCTTTGCCTCGTTCTTCGACGAGCGTGACCGGATGATCATGAGCCTCCTCGAAGACGCACCGTCCATGAGCGTCGAGGACCTCGTGAGGGTCTCCCCCTTCTACGACGCGGACCATGCATGCCTGACGGACGAACTCCTCTGGTTCGGCGAGGAGCAGATGATCAGGAAGCACCTCGTCAGGCTCCAAGAAAAGGGCTTGATCCGCGAGGAGGGGGAGCGATACGGCATCAGGCGCTGAGCCCTGTTCCCGCGCCCCCCTAGAAGATAAACCTCCTCCACGCCACGTTCAGCACGATGCCCACGCAGACGAGGTTGATGAGCATGAAGGAGCCGCCGTAGCTCACGAAGGGCAGGGGCACGCCCACCACCGGGAAGATACCGATGGCCATGGAGATATTGATAAACACGTGCAGGGTGAAGTAGGCGGCGATGCCGAAGCACAGCAGCGCCCCGAACCGGTCCTTGGCCTTGAGACCCACGGTGATGATCTTGGTGATGAGCATCAGGTAGAGGAACAGCAGCAGGCCAGAGCCCAGAAAACCCCACTCTTCTGCCACCACAGAGAAGATGAAGTCCGTGTGATGCTCGGGGAGGAACCTGAGCTGGGTCTGGGTGCCGTGGAGGAATCCCTTTCCGATGAGCCCGCCCGATCCCACTGCTATCTTGGACTGGATGGCATGGTATCCGCTCCCCAGCGGATCCCTGGACGGGTCCAGGAAGGTAAGGATGCGCAGTCGCTGGTAGTCCTTGAGCGAGAACCACAGAAAGGGCAGCCCCGCGATGGAGGTTCCCCCCAGGGTCAGCAGGGTGGAGCGCCTGATGCCCAGCATGAGGAACATGGTCGCCGCGATGAACGACACGATCCCCGCAGTGCCCAGGTCGGGCTGCAGGAGGATCAGCGCCACGGGCACCATGATGACCGCCGCCGGAAAGACGAGCTCCCGCATGCCGTGGACAAGGATGTGCTTCTTCTTTTCCGCCCAGTAGGCCACCCAGATGATGACGAAGACCTTGGCGAGCTCCGAGGGCTGCATGCGCAGAGGCCCGAGGCCGATCCACCGCCTGGCGCCGGAAATCTCGCGGCCGATGACGAACACGAGCACCAGCGCGATCACCACGGCGGCGTACAGGGGCCATGCGGAGTACATGAGGTTCCGGTAGTCCACGGCGAAGGCGACCACCATGAACATGGTCCCGATGCAGATCCACAGGAGCTGCCTGATGAAGATCCCGCTCCCCGTGCCCGAGGTGGAGCTGAAAACGCAGAGCAGCCCGATGCAGATGAGGAAGACCACGGTGAGCAGGATGCCCCAGTCGAGGTTTTCAGTGATCTTGGCGTAACGGCTCACGCGGCGTCTCCTTGAGGAGGTAATATCCCTTTATCACGTCCCTGACAATGGGGCCGCACACGGCACCCCCGTGGCCCCCGTGCTCCAGGAGCGCCACCACCACGATCTCCGGCTTCTCCACGGGGGAAAACCCGAAGAACCAGGCATGATCCCTGAGCCGGAACGGGATGTCCGATTCGTCCGGCCTTTTCGACACGATGCCCCGGGCCACCTGGGCTGTACCGGTCTTGCCGCCCATGGAGATGCCCCTGTCCCAGATGGAGTGAGCCGTGCCGTGCGGATCCTCCACCACTCCCTTGAGCCCCTCCTTGATGATCTCGATCTGACGCTGCGGGATGTTCAGGTCCCGTTCGAGGACGCTCTTTTCCGTGGCGATGATCCGCGGGGTGTAGACGCGGCCGCCGTTGACCACGGCGCTCATGGCCTTGGCGACCTGCAGCGGCGTCACCAGGGTATACCCCTGCCCGATGGCCGCAATGACGTGTTCGCCCGGGTGCCAGGGCTGCTTGAACCGCTCCCGCTTCCACTTCCTGGTGGGCATGAGACCAGGGGATTCGTCCTTGAGTATGATGCCGGTCCTCCTCCCGAGCCCGAGCCGGAATCCCATATCAGCCATGGCGTCTATGCCGAGGGTCCTGCCCAAGGTATAGAAGTACACGTCGCAGGACTTGGTAATGGCCTCCACCAGGGCGACATTGCCGTGGCCCTCGGGCTTCCAGCACCCGTAGCTCACCCTTCCCAGATAGAAGCGCCCAGGGCAGTACACCGCGGCATCAGGGTCGAGGACGCCCGCATGGAAGCCCGCCAGCGCCACCACGATCTTGAAGACCGAGCCCGGGGGGTAGGCGCCCCGCATGGCCCTGTTCTCCAGGGGGTGCATGGGATCGTCCATGATGCCCTTCCACTGCTCGGTGGTCAGGATCCCGGCAAACAGGGCCGGATCGAACCCCGGCGTGCTCTCCATGGCCAGTATCTCCCCGGTGTCGGGCCGCATGGCCACCACCGCGCCGGCCCTCTGCCCCAGGGCCTGCAGCGCGATCGTTTGGAGGCCCTGGTCCAGGGTGAGCATGACGTCCCTGCCCTCCACTGCATCCCGTTCGTCCAGGACCCTGACGCGCCTGCCCAGGGCATCCACCTCGAAGACCCGCTTGCCCTTGACGCCCCGGAGCGTGTCCTCCCTGACGAGTTCGATCCCGGCCTTACCCACCATGTCTCCCGGGGCGTAGATCCCCTCCTCGTCCTGTTCGAGCCTGCGCTTGGAAACTTCCCCGATGAACCCCAGCACATGGCAGCTCAGGTCCCCGAAGAGGTACTCCCGCTCCGGGATCGTCTCGATGGACACGCCGGGAAGGTTGAAGATCTCCATCTCCACCTTGGCCACCTGCTCAAAGGTTATGTCCCTGGCCACGACGAGGGGATCATAGGGCTTGCCCTTGCCCTTGAGTATGGCCTTCTCTATCTCTGCAGCAGGTTTGTCCAGCAGGGGCGAGAGCCTCGTCGCCGTGTCCGAAGGGCTGGAGATGTCCTCGGGAAGGACCATGACATTGAAGGCGGGCCTGTTGTCGGCGAGCACCACGCCGTTGCGGTCCATGATCTTGCCCCTCGGGGGTGGGGTCGATACGATGCGGATGCGGTTGTTCCGGGACAGCTCCTCGTAGAACGCGCCATGGATGATCTGCATGGTGAAGAGCCTGAGCGCAAGGATCCCCAGCAGGACAAAGACGAGCGCGAACAGATACTTCGTCTTCTTCCTGAGGTCCTCGTCCACCAGGGGATTGGTGATGTTAGCCTTCATAGGCCCTCTTCACCCTCCCCACCAGTGCGGCCATGAGGGGGCTGGCACAGCCGGTGAGCACCGTGCCCAGGGTGACGGCGGCGAGTTCCCGGGACGTCAGGGAGATGTCCAGGAAAAGCACCAGGGCTCCGGCCCCCAGGGCGGAAAAGGCCGCGGCCAGCATCAGCTGGGTCATGATGTTCTCCAGGTATATGATATCCTTGATGATATTCAGGACAACAAAGGTGAACAGGTAGAACAGGGGCAGGAGTCCGGGCCGTGCGCCGGTGAAGGCCTGGAGGAGAACAGACGTGACCATGACGAAGAGGAGGCCCTGGGAGAAGCCCAGGTGGATGATCACACCGATGATCATACCCAGGAACAGGTCACAGCGAAGCGTTCCCCAGACCTCCGGCACGAGCACGGTCTCGATGAAGGCAACCAGGAGGATGATGCCCAGGAGGCTAATCTGTGTCTTCAGCACGGAAAACCACCCCGAAGACCCCTTCGATCTTGGACATCTCCACGCTCGGGCTCACGGTGATCCTGGTGAAGATCTTGTGGGGGTCCTTTTCGACGCGTACGATCCTGCCGATCCTCAACCCCTTGGGGAGACGTCCCTGGAGGCCGGACGTGACCACCATCTCCCCCACCGCCACCAGTTCGGTGCTGCGCACGTATTCCATGCTCAGCACGTTGGTTCCCGCCCCTTTTACGATGCCCTTTACCTGGCTCTCCTCGATGACGGCAGGGATGGCGCTCGTGGGGTCGGTGATGAGGAGCACCTGGGAAGTGTGCGGGGAGACCGAGATGACCCTTCCCAGGAAACCCAGGGGGGAAACCACCGGCATGCCCGGGAAAAAGCCGTGCCTTCTGCCCCGGTCGATGATCACGGTCTTGAAGACGATGCTGATGTCCTGCGCCAGGAGCTGAGCCGGGTACAGCTTGATATCCCCGTGCTCGGACCTGAAGTCGAGCATGGCCCGAAGCCGCTCGTTTTCTCCCTTGAGCCCCTGCAGGGCCATGGACTGGACCTCGAGACGCTCGATCCGTGCCGCAAGCCTCTTGTTCTCTTTGCGGGTGTTCACCAGGGCGATATAGTCCGTCCAGAGGGCATGGATGACCCGAAACGGCGTGGTGACGACCCGCTCGGCGATGTAGAATCCCTCCCGGACCGGACTCAGCCCGCTCGTGAGCGAACGGTATTGTCCCAGGGAGAGCAGCACGATGACGATGGCCAGCGCAATGACAGCGGGAATGATCTTGTTCGTGCCGCCGTGTTCCATCAACTCGAGATCGTGACGTCCTTGAGGAGGTCGATGTCATCCAGCAGCTTGCCGGCACCGCGGGCCACCGTGGAGAGGGGGTCTTCGGCGATGATGACGGGCAGGCCCGTCTCCTCTCGGATGAGCTTGTCGAGGTTCTTGAACAGTGCTCCGCCGCCGGTGAGCACGATGCCCCGGTCCACGATGTCCGCGGCCAGCTCGGGCGGCGTCTGCTCCAGGGCCACGCGCACGGCGTCGATGATGGTCCTCACCGGGCCCTGGCAGGCCTTGCGGATCTCCTCGGAGCTGATGGTGAAGATCTTGGGGATGCCGTCCACCAGGTCCCGGCCTTTGACCTCGATGGTCTTCTCCACGTCATCGCTGGCGGCGGAGCCGATCATGATCTTGATGATCTCGGCTGTCCGCTCTCCGATGAGGAGGTTGTACTCGCGCTTGATGTACTGCATGATGGCCTGGTCGATCCGGTCGCCGGCCACCCGCACGCTGTTGGTGTACACGATGCCGGAGAGCGAGATGACCGCCACCTCGGTGGTGCCGCCGCCGATATCCACGATCATGGAGCTGATGGGCTCGGTGACCGGCAGTCCCGCCCCGATGGCCGCGGCCATGGGCTCGGCAACGATGTAGACCTCGCGCGCACCCGCCGCCTCGGCTGACTCCTTCACCGCGCGCTTCTCCACCTGGGTGATGCCGGAGGGCACGCAGATGATGACCCGCGGCCTCACGAAGAGCCGCCGCTGGTGCACCTTGGTGATGAAGTACTTGAGCATGGCCTCGGTGGCCTCGAAGTCGGCGATGACGCCGTCCTTCATGGGTCTGATGGCCTGGATGTTCTCCGGCGTCCTGCCCAGCATCTTCTTGGCATCGGTCCCCACCGCGACGATCCTGTTGACCCCGCCCTGCTCCTGCTTCACCGCCACCACGGACGGCTCCGAGAGCACGATCCCCTTGTCCCTCACGTAGACCAGGGTGTTGGCCGTGCCCAGATCGATGGCAAGATCGTTCGAGAACAGTCCTGAAACCCATTCCAAGACCATACGGTGCTTCTCCTTTCGCGCTCGCGGATCAGTGTGTGCCCTTGTAGCAAATGGCCCGGCCTTTTACAAGGGCTTGGCCGGGTCTCTCGGACAGAGGGGAAACAGACCCTGTTCCAAGCGTTTCCCGGTGCATCCCGCCGCGGTTGCAGAATCCTCCCCGTTGTGATACCAAGGCACCTCGATGGACACCACTTGTAGCATAATCCTCGCAGCCGGGAAAGGCACGAGATTGAAATCGGACCTTCCCAAGGTCCTCCACGAGATCCTCGGCCAACCCCTCATATCCTACTCCCTCGCCCTGGTGCGCGACTTTTCGGAGAGCGTCATCGCCGTGGTCGGTCACGGCCGCGAGCAGGTCCTCCACTACCTCGAGCCCTACCACGTCAGGAGCGTGGTCCAGGAGCCCCAGCTCGGCACCGGCCATGCCATCCTCATGGCCGGGAATGCGCTTGCGCAGGCCCATGCACGGGACGTCCTCATCCTGCCCGGCGACATGCCGCTCATCAGGAGCGAGTCCCTCGCCGGCCTCATGGGGGCCTACCACGCTTCCGGCGCGGACGTGGGCATCCTCACGGCCCGTATCGCCGAGCCCTTCGGCTATGGCCGGGTGGTGCGCGACCGGAAGGGGTCGGTGGAACGCATCGTGGAGCACAACGATGCCAGCGAAAAAGAACGCAGGATCGACGAGATCAACACCAGTGTGTACATCATGAACAAGGAGTTCCTCCTGGATGCGGTGTCGCGCCTGCGCCCCGACAACGTCAAGGGAGAGTTCTACCTCACGGACGTGGTGCCCATGGCGAAGAAGGCCATCTCCTTTCTGGTCACTGAGCCCGACGAGGCCCACGGGATAAACTCCCGGGCACAGCTCGCCTTTGCCCAGGACCGCCTCCAGCAGCGCATCAACCTCGCCCACATGGAGGCAGGCGTCACCATCGAGGACCCGAAGACCACCTGGATCGGACCGGAGGTCGTGGTGGAACGGGATGTGCGCATCTGGCCCGGGACGCATATCATGGGCAGGAGCACCATCGGGGGCGGCACGAGCATCCTGCCGAACTGCTGGATCAGGGACTCCCATATCGGCCGGGGGGGCTCCATCGGGGCCGGGTGCGTCATCGAGGACGCCTCGATCCGGCCGGGAGCGGTCCTCGCGCCGCACACCCGACTGAGCCGGGGGGCACCTGCCTGATCACGCCGGCCACCGGTATTCCCGTGGCCGGACTTCACCACGGATTGACTTTCCGCCGATCTCGACCTACAAGACAGGCATGGACTGGTTGAAGAACATTTTCAAGAACACCAACGACGAGACCGACGTCATGGACATCGACGAGCTGTTCGAGGTCCTGCCCGTACTCCCCCTGAAGGACGCCATCCTCATGCCAGGCGCCATCCTGCCGCTCATCGTGACGAACCCGACGTCGGCCTCCCTCATCAAGGACTTCCACGGCACGAACAGCTCCATCGTGGCGGTGGGGATGAGAAAACCCCACGAGCCGGTCCCAGCGGTGTGGGAAAACATGTACCGCATCGGGTGCGTGGCCAAGATCACCAAGGTGGCATCCACCAAGCCCGGCGAGCTCTCCATCATGATCAAGGGGTTCAAGAAGGTGGTACTCGAGGAGAAGATCACCGACGTGCCCTACATGAAGGTGCGCGTCACCTACCTGGACGAGAACATGGAACCCACCCGCCAGGTCTTCGCCCTGGCCCTGTCCACCCGGGACATCCTCTCCCAGCTCGCACGCCTGTCCTACCAGAACATGGAGTCGGTCCTGTCCAACCTCGCCAGGCTCAAGGACCCCGCCATGCTGCTGGCCACCGCGGCCACCAACCTGCCCATACCCGCCTCCAAGAAACAGCGGATCCTCGAAGAAAACGACATGGAGCGCAAGTACACCCTCCTGTATGAGGCGCTGAGGGAGGAGCTGGACATACTGGAGCTCTCCTCAAAGATCACTGAGAAGGCCAGGGGCGAGATCAACCATGCCCAGCGGGAGTACTACCTCCGGCAGCAGCTCAAGGCCATCAAGAAGGAGCTCGGCGAAGCCGGGGGCGATCTCGACGACGAGATGGAAGAGCTCCGCAAGGACCTCGACGCCAAGCAGCTGCCCGAGGAGGTCAAGGCGGAGGTGGACAAGGACCTCAAGCGCATCTCCCGCATGCAGCCGTCGTCATCCGAGTACGTCACCATCCGCACCTACCTTGACTGGATCCTCGACCTACCCTGGCAGGAGTGCTCCGAGGACAACCTCGACATCGACAACGTGGAGAAGATCCTGGACGAAGACCACTTCGACCTGAAGAAACCCAAGAAGCGCATCGTCGAGTACCTCTCGGTGAAGAAGCTGAAGGACGACCTCAAGGGGCCCATCCTCTGTTTCGTGGGACCTCCCGGCGTGGGGAAGACATCGCTCGGCAAGTCCATAGCCCGGGCCATGGGCAGGAAGTTCGTCCGCATCTCATTGGGCGGCGTACGGGACGAGGCAGAGATACGGGGGCACCGCAGGACCTACATCGGCGCCCTGCCTGGCAGGATCATCAACGGCATCAAGACAGCGGGGACCACCAATCCGGTCTTCATGCTCGACGAGATCGACAAGCTCACCCGGGACATCCACGGGGACCCGGCATCGGCCCTCCTGGAGGCCCTCGATCCGGAGCAGAACACCCACTTCACCGACCACTACCTGAACGTGCCCTACGACCTCTCAAGGGTCTTCTTCATCACCACGGCCAACATGGTGGACACCATCCCGCCGGCGCTGAAGGACCGTATGGAGATCGTGGAGATCGAGGGGTACACCCACGAGGACAAGATCCAGATCGCCAGGAACTACCTGATCCCCAAGGAGATCGAGGCCAACGGGCTTGCGGGCAGGTGCATCGACTTCACCGACGAGGCTGTGGCCCACATCATCCGCCACTACACCAGGGAGTCCGGTGTCAGGAACCTCCAGCGGGAGATCGCCTCGGCGCTTCGGACAATCGCCTTCCAGGTGGCGAAGGGATGCACCGACTCCTTCGGCGTCGATGCCGCGTTCATCGAGAAGGCCCTTGGTCCCATACGGTACCAGCCCGAGGCCAAGCAGCGTACCCGGATCCCCGGGGTGGCCACGGGGCTGGCCTGGACACCCTTCGGGGGAGAGGTCCTGTTCGTGGAGTCCGCCCTGGTGGAGGGGAAGGACGAGATGATCCTCACCGGTCAGATGGGCGATGTCATGAAGGAGTCGGCCCGGCTGGCGCTGAGTATCACCAAGGCCATGGGCCGGCCCATCGAGAAGGACCACGGGCTCCACATCCACGTTCCCGCAGGCGCCATCCCCAAGGACGGCCCGTCCGCCGGCGTGACCATCGTCACCTCCATCATCTCGCTGCTCACGGACCGGGTGGTGAGGGAAGACCTGGCCATGACCGGGGAGATCACGCTCAGGGGCGTCGTACTGCCCGTGGGGGGCATCAAGGAAAAGGTGCTGGCAGCGCGCAGGGCGGGGTTCACCCGTCTCATCCTGCCGAAAATGAACGAGAAGGACCTGCGGGACATCGAATCCTATGTCACCTGTGACCTCACCATCCACTTCGTGGAGAGCATCGAGGAGGTCCTGGCCATCGCCTTTGCCGGGACCGACCAGGACATCTTCCAGGCCTTCCCCAACCCGGACGTGGACGTTGCCGCCGTGGATGCACCGAGGCCGCGGGCCTAGGGACGCACGGCTCCCCCGGAAGGGGACTCATCCCGTCTCTTGTCTCCCGTAGGCACGGCTCCCTTCGGGTGAACCCGTTCGAAGGTGCCGAGCAGATCGTTGAACACCCTCTTCGGCCCGCAGGATCTGATGAAGCGGACAAGGCCGTCCGTAGCCTCGGTGATCCTGGTGCAGCTTACCTTGGATATGCGGAGCCCGGACGTCTCGTCCATCGGGATGTCCTGGAAAGTTATCTCGCCCTTCAGCTCGTCTTTCCCTATCGCCTCCTCGATGAGGCGCTCGTCCCAGCAGTACACGGAGAGGGTTGCATCGTCATCGGACAGCTCATACCTGACCAGGATGTATTCGGCCGTCGAACCATTCTCCAGACCTGACGACGTGTAGACCACGTTGAGGAAGTCATGCCCGGAGATGCTCGCGGGAAAGACCCGGAGCGGTTCGCTCACCCGCACCGAACCGCCCGTGTGATGCTCCACCACATGGACCTCGGTGAGGGCGTCGTCCCGCTTCCCCACATGGATGTAGACATCTTCACGCTCATCCCCCGCGTACCAGACCCCCAGGAGCCGCTCGTCGCACCGCAGGGTTGCGGGGTCAGAGAGCGGGTGCCGAGACGTGGTGGGGCAGCAGCCTGCCTGTAGGCACCAGCAGAGAAAGGTGCACAGCAGCGAAACGCGCACCGCAGAGTGCGGACAGGAACGAACCGTGATCACCCGACTCTGAGAACAGCGCATCCTTCACCTCCCGGACAGCCCGCCACGCAGGGGGCCCGTCATCCTCGCCGCATATCCCCTCATCACGCACCCATGCGTTCCATGACCCCGGCCGCGGCCGCCAGGGCCTGATCCATGACATCGCTCGTGTGGGCCGTGCTGATGAATGCCGCCTCGAAAGGCGACGGCGCCAGGTACACCCCCGCCTCGAGCATGGCGTGGAAAAACCTCGCATAGCGCTCCGCATCGCTCGCCATGACGTCTGCAAAGCCTTCCACCGGGCCCTGTCTGAAGAAGATCCCTGCCATGGACCCCACGCGGTTCACGGTCAGGGGAATGCCCGAGCGCTCAGCCAGCTCGCAGAGCCTGCCCATGAACGCGGCCATGGCCCTGTCCAGGCCTTCATAGGGGTCCTCGTCCCTGAGCGTCTTCAGGGTGGCGATCCCTGCGGCCATTGCCACGGGGTTCCCCGAAAGGGTCCCTGCCTGATAGACCGGGCCTGCGGGCGCCAGCATGTCCATGAGTTCCGCCCTGCCGCCGAAGGCGCCCACCGGCATGCCGCCGCCGATGATCTTTCCCAGGCAGGTGATGTCCGGCCTGATCCCTGCGATGTCCTGGTACCCGCCGAACCGGAAGCGGAACCCCGTGATGACCTCGTCGAAGATGAGCAGGGCACCACAGCGGGCGGTCTGCGCACGCAGGGTTTCGAGGAAGCCTGGCCCCGGCAGGACCACCCCCATGTTCCCTGCCACCGGCTCCACGATGACCGAGGCAACCTCAGAGCCCTGTGACTGCATGAAGGATGAGAAGGCATCCAGATCGTTGTAGGGAAGCACTGCGGTGGTGGAGGCGATGGCCTCGGGTACGCCGGACGAGTCCGGGATGCCCAGCGTGAGCGCCCCGGAGCCAGCCTTGACCAGGAGGCTGTCCGCATGCCCGTGGTAGCACCCCTCGAACTTCACTGTGACGCGTCTCCCCGTGGCCGCCCGGGCAAGGCGGATGGCGCTCATGCAGGCCTCGGTCCCGGAGCTCGTGAAGCGGACCTTCTCTACGGATGCAAAGGCGGAGCACACGAGCCGGGCCATCTCCACCTCGAGGCGGGTGGGGGCGCCGTAGCTCATGCCCAGAGCTGCCTGTTCCCTCACGGCCTCGACCACGGCACGGTGGGCGTGGCCGAGGATCAGGGGCCCCCACGACAGGACGAAATCGATGAAGCGGCTGCCCTGCGCATCCCAGAGATACGGCCCGTGGGCCTTTTCAATGAAGCTGGGAACACCACCCACCTTCCTGAACGCGCGCACGGGTGAGTTCACCCCGCCGGGTATCACCTTGAGGGCCGCTTCGAACAGCTCCTCATTCTTCACGTCCGGTCTCCTCCTCCAGGCACCGGGTCCCCGGGGGGACAAGGCTATACCACCCCCCGCAGACCCTGATCATGCCTCACGTCTTATGAAACGAATACCGCATGGACGTCTTCTTGAGCTCGGTGACGCTCCGGTAGATCCGGTAATCGTCCACCGCCGTCTCCGCCGCCATGGCGCGGACCGCGTCATCGAGCTCCGCGTCGCTGTGCGCATGAACCATGGAGAAGACGGTGTAGGGGGCAAAGCCCTCCCGCTCGTAGCAGTGGCTCACCTCGGGCCGGGCCGCGATGGCCGCGCCCACCTCGTCCACCCTGTCCCCGCTCACCGCCCATACCACCATGGCGTTGGCGGCAAACCCCGCCTTGCGGTGCCGAAGCACGGCCTTGATCTCCCGGATGACGCCCTGCTCCTTCATTGCCCGCAGGCGGGTTATGACCTCGGCTATGCCGATCCCGAGCCTTTCGGCCAGAGGGGCGAAGGGGGCCTCGCAGATCTCGAGGTCGCCCTGGACATGGTCGAGGAGCTCCCTGTCGATGTCATCGAGCTTCATGGCGGGGATTTCACCACAGCTGCGCCGATGATGCAACCCAAGAAAGCACGTCTGTGCCGCTGGGTCTCCCCGCCCTGCATCAGTTCGTGTATAGAGACGGTGTCTCCTGGGGGCTCATGGTGTATCTCATGCCTTCCCATGTCCCGGGCAGCACGATGAGGTACGCATCCAGGGCGAAGAGCCCGTCGGACTTCCTCCGGGCGGACACTATGATCCGGTTCGTCTTGCGCATGAGGTGGATGGGCCCCCTGCAGCTCAGAAGGCCCGTCTTGGGGTCGAAGTGCGCATCGAGTCTGCCCTTTTCCGAGAGGAACAGGTTCACCTGGCCCTGTGCGTAGAGCCCGGGGTTCCTGAGGATGATGCTCACTCCGGGAATGGTGGCCGTGGCAAGGGTCCCGCTGGCAGGGCTGCGGCCGGAAATCTCGAGAGGCGGGTTCATGAGCTTTGCGGCAAAGTCCTTCATGCTCATCCCGGCACCCACGATGGCCTGGCGGGGGATGCGGTCGGCCTCGGTCCCAAGGCCAACGCTTCCGGGATCGGAGCTCAGCATGAGACGGAATCCCCCCGCACGCACCGCCTTCCTGACCTCATTGTCGTACTGCCCGAAGGGATAGGCTAAGTAGCGCGCCTTACGGCCGAGGTTCCTCTGGAGGATCTGCTGGGAGAGCGCGATCTCCCGTTCCAGGGCGTGCCGGGAGAGGTTGATGAGTCTCGGGTGGGTGTGCGTGTGGTTCCCCACGACCCCTCCCCAGCCCTCCACCTGCCTGAGCTGGTCCCAGGTCATGTATCCTTTGGCGCCCACGCCGTTGGTGAAGACGAAGATGCAGAAGGGGTAGCGGTAGCGCCTGAGAATGGGCACGGCCCGTTCATACTCCGAGATGAACCCGTCGTCGATGGTGATGACCACGGCCTTCTCTGGGACCGGGCGCGAACCTTCCACGCACTCGGCGAGCTGGTCCATGGACAGGACCGTATACCCGTTCGAGTGCAGGTACTCCATCTGGTGCTCGAACTGGGCCGACGAGGTGGTGGTGGTGGGATACCGGTCCTCGTCAAAGCGGTGGTAGAGGAGGACCGAGATGTACGCATGCAGAGGGGCGATGGAGCCAAGGACCAGACATATGACCCCTATGCATGATACGAGAAGCGCGGCTGGAAACGGATGGGTCGGAAACGACCGGACGGGGTGACGCTGGGTCAACGGATCACAGGATCTACTGGAGCCGGTATTCGTCATATTCCTTCAGCGCATTGTAGCTGATGAGGTTCTCGACCTTGCGCACGTATTCGCTCCCCTGCTCCGAATAGTTCTTCAACCCGTGGACCAGGGCATAGGAATTGTAGGGTCCGGAGCTCCTGCTCCGGATATACCTCAGCTCCTCGTACTTCGGGTTCGTGTTGATGTTCCAGAGGTAGTAGTCGATGCAGGACTGCAGGTCGTCGAAGACGGACACCGCGAACCGCTCTCCCTCCGGCCGCTGACTGGGGACCATGCCGTAGCCGCTGAAGGTGCGCATGCCGAAGATGTTGTTCCCTTTGATGCTGAACCTCGATGTGCCCCACCCCGACTCGATGGCCGCCTGGGCGAGAACGAGGGAGACCGGGAGCACATCCACGCGCATGAGGAGCTCTTCCACCATCACCTCGGGCGGGCCTTGCGGCACGAGGTACAGCCTGGCCAGGGAGTTCAGAATCTCCTCGTCTTCCCGGCTCAGGTAGGGAAGTCTGCCCTTGATGTCGTCCACCATGAGACGCTGCTTCAGGATCGTCTCGTTGGCGCGCAGAACGAGCGGCAGGAGGATCTCGATGAGGCACTGTTTCCTCTCCTGCACGTCCTGTATCTGCAGAATCCGCTCGGGCAGACTCGCAGTATACATATACTGGATTGATTGGGTCTCTTCGGGGACTTCTGTCGGTGTCTGCGTACCCGGTGTCCATCGGACGGGTATCAATGCTGCCCCAATACCTGATGCTATAAAACACACACAAACAATCGTGAGTTTCCGCATCTGACCCTTGTTACGTTGTGTACCGTCCATAGTGCACTCTGTAGTGTAGTCATCTGCTTAAACTCGTACTCTTTACCGGAATTATTTTCACATGACAAGAAAAAAATGACTCGCCACGTCCGCGCTCCCCATATCTTGTCCAGGAGCCGCTTTCCAGGCTGCCATGAAGGCCAGAAAATCGGCCTTGCATTATGAATCACGATTCAGTAATATGGCCGAAATACATTTCAGGACAGGCCTGTACACATGGCGGACGACAGGGAAAAGAGAGAACGGAAGAAGATGTACCTCACGGTGGCGGACCTGAGCACCATGGGGTTCGCCATGGTGGCATCCATCGTCCTGGGCCTCATCGGCGGGTTCTATCTCGACCAATATCTCGGCACCGAGCCCATCTTCACCTTCATTCTCCTCTTCGGCGGCATCATGGCGGGGTTCCGCATGATGTACAAGACCTACATGCGCTTTTTCAGCGAGGAAAAGAGCAGTGAAAAACATAAGTAAGGACCCTGTCCAGAAGAGGATCGAATTCATCGCCCTGGCACTGTGGGCCGGGTTCTGCATCGCCAGCCTCCCCATCGCGGGCTGGCAGTTCGCCCTGGGAGTGCTCGCAGGGGGCGGGGTCTGCCTGGCCAACTACCAGCTGCTCTGGCGCCATGCCAGGTCCTCCATCACGCTGACCGCCAAACAGGGCTCTTCCTATATGATCAAACGCTACATACTCCGGCTCGCCCTCACGGGGGCCGTGCTCTACGTGCTCGTCGCCGTGGTCCGTGTCGACGTCCTCGGCCTGCTCCTGGGCCTGTCCGTCATCATGCTCGGCGTCATGAGCTACGCGTGCTACACCTACATCTGTGCAGGAGGACATTAGTATGGAACACGGATTTCTCGTCCTGGACTTCATCACCCACCCCATGTACGAATTCATCCACGAGGCCACCGGATGGTCGGACGGCAATCACTTCTACCAGGTCACATTCACCTGGCTGTACATGATCTTCCTCGTCGTCATGGGGTTCATCGTCTCCAAGAGCCTGACGCTCGTGCCCGGAAGGCTCCAGAACTTCCTGGAGGTCATCATCGGCGGGCTCAAGGGGCTGCTCGTTGACACCATGGGCGAGCACGGCATGCGGTTCTTTCCGCTGATCGCCACCATCGCCCTGTTCATCTTCACCTGCAACATGGCGGGCATCATCCCGGGCTTCTATTCACCCACCGCGAACCTGAACACCAACCTGTCCATGGCGCTCACCGTGTTCCTGCTGACCCACATCGTGGGCGTGAAGATCCACGGCATGAAGTACCTCAAGCACTTCATGGGCCCGGTGTGGTGGATGGCCCCCATCATGGTGCCGGTGGAGCTCATCGGCCACCTGGCACGGCCGCTGTCGCTGACCATGCGCCTCTTCGGCAACATCTTCGGCGAAGATCTGGTGCTCGTGGTGCTCCTGGCACTGGTCCCGTTCCTCATCCCCATGCCCATGCTGGTGCTCATGATCTTCACCTCGGTCCTGCAGGCCTTCGTGTTCACCCTGCTGGCCATGATGTACATCAGCGGCGCCATGGAGGAGGCGCACTGACCGGGACGGACGAATCCACAGACAACATGGATAACCGAGGCGGGCAGCACATGCCCGCCTCGGTTTTTTTTGCAATCCTCTTGATAAACGGGTATTGACGGCTGCCGGAAAAGCCGGGTAGAATGCATGCGAGGCCGGATGTTCCGGCACAACGCATTGAATAAAATTCGTGGAGGATAGTATGAAAAGATTTGTATGGTTTTCAGGGGTTTCAGTATTCTTTGTCCTGGCACTCGCATCAGTGGTCTTCGCAGCAGAAGGGGCAGCAAGCCCTGAGGCCATAGGGTTCTTCTCCTGGATCGCAGTCGCCACGGGTATCGGCATGGCCATTGCCGCTGCGGGAACGGGCATCGGCCAGGGCAACGGCGTACGGGGCGCCTGCGACGGCATCGCCCGCAATCCAGACGCATCGGGCAAGATCCTCACAGCCCTCATCCTGGGCCTGGCCATGATCGAGTCCCTGGCCATCTACACGCTGGTCATCTGCCTCATCCTGATCTTCGCCAACCCGTTCCTCAAGCTCATGGGGCTCGGCTAAACGGACCCGGGAGCAGCCTCACCTTCCACATCAGCGGTATCTGACGGCACCAGTCAGAAAAGGGGGCCCTCCACCGGGAGGGCCCTTTTCACATCCCCCGATGCATGATCCCTGTCCATACGGGCACGGGGAAATTTCAGGTAGGGGATCACCGACTGGTTCTTGGGGCTCAATGTCCCGTCATAGGTGACGTTCACCATGGGCACGCCCGTGTGGAGTTCGATCTGTTCCCTCATGGCCTCCGTCACCAGGCCGGGGCAGCAGAACGCGGGGTTTGCGAGGACAAACAGGGCAACGTCCGGGTGGTGCTTGACGATGTAGTGGACCTTGAGGATGGTGTCCATTGACTCGCCCGTGTGCTCGGGGAGGAGGCTGTAGCGCGCGAGCACCCGGTCGGCCTTCTCGTCGAATGCATGGTCGGGTTCAGCAAGGATGCGCTGGAAATAGCGGTAGTATCTCTTTTCCAGCTGCTGCAGCGTGGCGAGCATGGCACGCGAAGACAGGGAGAACAGGATCTTGCCCTCGGCGATCCATTTCCTCAGGTACGGCCGGGCGATCATCTTGGCGTACGTGGTGTACGGGGTGGTGATGACCTCGCCTCCGTGTCCCTCGATGAAATGCACCAGGTCCTGGTTCATGAGGTCGTTGTCACGCACGTAGAGGTCGCCGATGATGGCGACCTTGGTTCGCCTGCCCGGGTTCGTCTTGATCCCCTCGAAGATCGCGATAACCTCCCGGAGCGTCTCCTCCTTGGACCCGTTCCCCGCAAAGGCGCGTTCGAACATGTCCATGGCCCTGGCCACGGCATCGTCCACCGCCCCCTTGTCCAGCTCATAGGGCCTGATCCTGCAGGCGACCCTGCGAAGCAGTCCGCCGAACATGAAGGCGAAGTACGTGTTCAGGGCGGCACGCACCGAGATGTCCACCATGGAAACCTCGCCCTGGTACACACCTGCCTTTTCCATCCCGCCCCCATAGCCGTTCAGCACGTTCTTGATGTGGTGTGGGATGAGCTTGATATTGCAGGCGATGTCGCTCTTGAGCATCCACAGCACACACCGCGACGGGTCCAGACCGTTCCGCTCGATGGCGTCGATGTATTCCTGGGCCATGATGTTGATGGGGATGCACTGTCCCGAGTTGTGCCGAAGCCCCTTGAGCATGCATGCGGGCGACGGCTCAAGGAGCCTCGCGTCCAGTCCCTCCCTGACGAGGTTCGCCACGAGCAGTCTGCACGAGAGCGTGTCCCAGTTGGGGAAGAACACGGTCTTGCCGGCAAGGCCCCTGGCGGGAAGGAGGGACGGGAAGCCCTCGGGCCTCGGTGTGCCGCCCTTGCCACGGTGGTTTCTGAATGCGCGTACCGCCGCCTCGATCCGTGTCTCATAGCCCACCGACGAGTCGTGCTCGTCGAGCTGCAGGATGAGATACGGCTTGCGGTGCGCATGCATGACCTTCTTGAAATATTCCATGGCAAAGGCGTCAGGGGTGCACTTGAAGGAGGTGACCAGCACCGGGTAAATGCCCTTCGCGGCCGCCACGACCTCGGCCGTTTTGAGGACTGTGGATGCATATTTCCAGGGCAGGTCTTCCAGGAGCGGCTGCAGTGAGGACCCCCCGCCTGCTTCCACGGGCACCATGTCCTGGAAAAACGTCTTGATCCCCAGGGAGGCGAAGATGTCCACGATCCCGTTGTTCATGGATCGGGAAAGGACCGTGTACGGTCTGCCGAGGAGGACCACGCTGATGTCGCCCTCGCCGGGACGCTCCCGGCGGTACGCCTCCTGGAGCCCCTGCCGGCATTGTTGCCTGAACGCCTGGGCCTTCTCGAAGGCGCGGGCCACGTCCATGAGGCTCACCTGGCCGCCGGTGAGGGGCCTGAGCGCCCGGTAGAGACGGACCTTGGTCTGTATGGTGCTGTAGAGATAATTCACCAGCGGCATGAGGATGCGCCCTTCGTCCCTTCCGGCATGGGCCTTTGCCAGGGACACGGAGAACTGGGTGTAGTAGCAGTACTGCCTCCGGACCCCCCTGGCGGGGGGGCTGTCCTCGAGGTACACGGGGGCGAAGACATAATCGGCCTTCGCCAGGAGTTCGCCCACCTGGCCGAACAGCGCGTGGACCGGCGCGCAGAAGTCCGCCCCGGCCAGGCGCCGGCCCTGCCTGACATCCTCCTTGTGCGGCTCGGCGGTGACCGTGGCTATGCCGAGCTCATCGAAGAAACACTGCCAGAACCCCGCATCCTCCCGCAGGTACAGGGCCAAGGGCAGCCCCACCACAAAGGGGAAACGGTACTCCTTGGGCCTCTGTCGGGAAAAGACCTTCCTCCTGGTCTTGAACAGATCGAAACCCGAACGGTTGTTGTTCACGAATGTCTTGGTGTCGTAGTCCCTGCCGCAGAGGAACCCGTAGGCCACCTGCTCACCGCCGACGTCTGCCACGGTGAGCTTGCAGTGGTTGGCGCAGAGCCCGCAGACCTCGGAACGTACGGGGATGTCCTTCGTATACAGGTCAAGCCCCCTGAAGCGGGTTGCCCCGCGGTGCTCATCCGCGAGGGTCAGTGCCGTGCCCAGGGCTCCAGTGAGATGACAGAAGCGCGACACGAGAATGGGTCTGTTCAGGCGCTGCTCGAAGGCCGCCACCAGGGCCCTGTTCTTTGCCGTGGCTCCCTGGAAGAAGACCACATCGCCGATGGCGCTCTCGACGGCCACCTTGGTGAGGTAGTTCTCGCACACCGCATGGAGTGCGGCCGCCAGGACCTCGCCTTCGGCATACCCTTCGCTCAGGTAGTGGTTCAGGTCGCGCTCCATGAACACAGTGCAGCGGTCGCTGGCCATGGGGGCCCGCTTGCCCTCGGCCCGGGATGAGCACTCGGACAGGGGACAGGAAAGCTTCGCCGAGAGTTCCTCGATGAAGCTCCCGGTGCCGGCCGCGCAGACCGCATTCATGGCGCTGAAGGTGACGAGGGAGTCCTTCAACGTGGTGAACTTGGAATCCTGACCGCCGATCTCGATGATGGTGTCCACATCGGCATTGAGCTCGCAGGCCGCCCGGGCATGGGCGGTGATCTCATCGAGTACCAGGTCAGCGCCGATAAGCCTGCCGACAAGTTTCCTTCCCGACCCGGTAGTGCCTGCGCCCTTGACCGCAAACCGCACCGCCCTGTCCGCGGCCATGCGGTCCATGCACTCGAAGAGCGCTCGCACCGCATCGATGGGTCTGCCTGCGGTCCGGGTATAAAACCCGGCGAGAACCCTCCCGCCCATATCCACAAAGACCGCCTTGGTGCTGGTGGAGCCGATGTCGATGCCCAGATAGACATCATGCACCGTGGCCGTGGAAAGGTCCTCGTAGATGTCCACCTCCACCATGCCCGGCACCCTTCCCTCAGGCAGAAGGTATTCGTAGCGCTCACCGCTGTCAAAGTCCGGGTACTCGGAAAGCCTCAGCTCGAGGGGGGGGTACGCAGAGCTCTTCTCCGAGGACCCCGTTGTCAGGATGTCGGGAATTCCCGTACACTGCCTGGCAGGGATCCTGCCGGTCTCGTCCAGCATGCACAGGGCGGCCCCGACCGCACCGAAGAGATGCGAGACAGGGTCCACGACAATCTCTGTGGCAAGAATGGACGAGAGGTGTTTCAGCACCGCCCGGTTCAGTGATACGCCCCCTGACAGGACGATGCGGGCGGGGATATCCTCGTGTCTGAACAGGGTGTCAACGATGTTCTTCGCAAGGCCCAGGCAGAGGCCGTCGGTGATCTGGGCCAGGCTGTATCCCTCCTGCTGGGCGTGGATGAGGTCGGTCTTGGCGAAGACCGAACACCGCGACGCGATCTTCGGGATCGGGCCTGTGTTCTGAAGGGCGATCATGCTCAGCTCGGCGCTGCCGCCGAGCCCGAGCCGTCCGGCCTGCTGGTCCAGGAAGCCCCCGGTTCCCGCCGCGCAGGAGGTGTTGGACCTGCAGGTGCGATAATCGCCCTTTGCATCGAAGTGCACCAGGAAAAACTGCTCGCCTCCCACGTGCAGGAGGGCGCGTGCGGCCTTCTGGAAACGCCGCGCGGAGCGGATCGTCGCAACCCTGTTGTCGACCCGCATGCACGCTTGCACCATGTCGGGCGTCGATGTGGTGGCTGCGATGTTCGTCACGGCGCCCAGGCCGAAGCCAGGAAGCATCCCCTCGATCGTCTCCCGGACATGGCCGCGATGAAAGGCGTACGCCGACCGCACGACCGCACCTTCAGGCGACAGCTCTGCCATGCCGATGGATACCGAACCGACATCGATCCCGAGAACAGTGTTGTCCATATCACCCTGACCCTTTCCATGGAATACGCATGTGTGCAATGAATGTTTACATTTCTTTTACAATGGCTCTTTATACTCAAACACCTCCCATTTCAAGCCCCAAGTGGATTTCTCCCCCATAGAACACCGGCATCGCACGGAGCGATTACCCCTCGTTCAGGATCAGAGCGTGAAAGATCTACAGTGAACGGATCCGCCGGGGCGTGTCAGGCACACCTGCCGGACCCGACTCAGGGGCGGCGAGTCCTCAAAACGACGTCACCTGCTGCGCGCCGCAACGCGTACGCCGACACGCCTTAGCCGGGCCATGGCGGTGGCATGCCCGGCGCCCGTGACCCCATTGCGCATGAAGTCCAGCACCGCATCACCCCCGGATTCGATACCCACCGGTCAGTGGGTGAGACCGTTCCCCTGCAATGTCTCAAGGCCCTCCTTTGTCCTGCGGGCACAGGTCTTCGAGGGGGCATAGGCGGAAACATGCTCGATGGTGGGAAACCGTTTCTTCAGGTCTGCGAGGACCCCTGCGAGGGAGGCGGGCTGCATGGCCAGGGCATCGGCATCCTGAAGGAAACCCCTCAGCGCGCCGTGCCTTACGCAGTCCGCGACGTTGCACAGGGTGTTCAGCGCCAGGGCATGTCCAGGGCTGCGGGGTTCACCGCCTGCGCCGTACAGGTCCGGCCTGGAGCGCGCGAAGTCCCGGATCACCCCGTCAGTGACTGCGCCCACAGCCCCATGGACCAGGAGGCTGCGTCGAGCAGGCCCCAGACCCTGGCCGCACTGTCGATGTGGGATATGATCTCCCCTGGGGTCCGGCGTGAAAACCTGGTGCACTTGTACACCGGGCAGAAGAGGCGTCTGTTCCACGGGCAGTTCCTGTTGACGCGGAGCATGATCGAGCCGGCCTCGCCGATGGCCCCATGGGGCCATTGTCCATGGAGAAACCGTCGGATGAACAAGAAAGATTCATCCCGAAGGCAGCAGAACTCTGCCGGTCACATGCCCATGAGGGCCTTGACCTTCTTCTTCTGCTCTTCGGTGGAGAAGTAGAATGCCGCTGCACCGGCGGCGATGAGCAGCAGGGTGATCGGCCGGAACAGCAGCCTGAATATGCCCTTGAAGACAGCCGTGACCACGGAGACGATACCCCCGATGATCCCCGCGACAAGGACATCGACGACGATGAACTTCACCAGCTTGAAGGGTGCCAGGATAACGGATGTGATGAGGTCGAAGAGAGCACGCATGATCTTTTCCTCCTGATACGGTTACGAGGGTTTCTTCAGGAACAGGTCTTCCACGGAACCGAGGGCCTCCCTCGATACCTGTGCCGCACGCAGGTTTTCCTCCTGGATCTTCAGGTAGATCTCCTGCCGGTGTACCGATACTTCCTTGGGCGCGCGGATGCCGATCTTGACCTGGGAGCCCTTGATCTCGACAATGGATACCTGGATATCATCGCCGATCGCCACGGATTCGCCGACTTTCCTTGTCAATATCAGCAACGAAGCCCCCCGTAGGACACTTACTTTGGGGGATGTATTACATGATTATTTTATCGAAATCAACGACTCCATCATCTCATCTGCTATGGAAATGAGCTTGGCCGCGGCCTGATAGAGGTGCTGATACTTCAGGAGTTCGGACATCTCCTCGTCGAGGCTCACCCCTGAGATGCTCTCCTTTCTCCTGATGTACTGCCCGAGCAGGGTGTCGTTGAACTTCTCGTTGTTCACCGTGT
Source organism: Deltaproteobacteria bacterium (assembly GCA_029547045.1). GTDB lineage: Bacteria > Desulfobacterota > Desulfomonilia > UBA1062 > UBA1062 > MWEI01. The sequence continues at coordinate 68,363 of JAKPQL010000095.1, forward strand.
TCTGCACGTCCACCCCCACCTGGGCCACCAGCGAGCTGTAGTAGGTATCCATGGTGGTACTCACCCCGATGCCGCCCATGTTCTCGATGACCCTATCCTGGAGGTTGAATATGGCCCGCGCCACGTCGTTGCCGCCGGGCGCCACCTGGCCGTTGTCATCCAGGTACCCGGACGAGATGAGGTTCGGATTCGCCTCGAGGACGTCGTTCACCCCGATGGTCTCGGTGATGTCGTCCATGGGCAGCCCCACCGTTTCGGACCACGTGAAGAAGGAATTCACCCCGAGGATTGCCAGGGCGTTGCTGGAAGGACCGGTGGCACTGGGACTGATGGCAAAGGTGTGCGTGGCGTCCGAGGTGATCCGGAAACGGCCGTCAGCAGCGAGGCCGGCCGTGATCTCTCCGCCGCCGGCACCGGACAGCGCGTTGATCTCCGTGATGAGGTCTCCCACGGTGCTGCCGGCCGGATCGACGTGGTAGGTGTTCACCACGGCGCCTGAGGCGTCGAAGACCTGGATGTCGAACGTCCCGCCCGGGGCGTACCGGTCGCTGAAGTGGAACGCGGTGGCAAGATCGTCAGTGGTGGCCGACACCCTGACCGTTCCGGTCATCTCGCTCACGCCGGAAAGCCCTACGCCCTCAGCGTGCAGGGCGTTCACCTGCCAGGTGAGCTCGCCCATGAGGGTGTTCATCGAATCGATGTAGGAGTCGATCTTGGTGTCCCTGATGTTCACCCACCCGGCGAGCTTTCCCCCCTGGAGCTTGTCGGTGACGTCCACGACCCTGCCCGAGGAATCGTTCCACAGGATATGGGAGAACCCGGTGACGGCGTCGCGCTGCACGCTCATGGAGTAGGTGTCCTTGCCCAGGACCAGCGGCGTGCCGCCGAGGATGTAGACCATGATCTGGCCCGTGGCCTCTTCCTCGTAGTAGGTGATGTCCACGAACTGGGAAAGCTGCTCCAGGAGGAGCTCCCTGCGGTCCCGCAGGTCGTTGGCATTGATCATGCCGTCGATTTCCACGCTGGAGATGCTCTTGTTCAGCTCCGCGATCTGGGAGACGATGGAATTCACCTCCCCGATGGACCCCTGGATGGTGGCGTCGAGGTTCCGCTGGTACGCCCTCAGGTTGTAGTCCATCGAGTGGACAAACGAGAGGAGGTTGTCGGTCTTGGCGAGCAGCGCCTGCCGCTCGGGCACCCCGTCGGGGTTGTTGGACAGATCCCCCCAGGCGTTCCAGAATTCGCCCATCAGGGCGTTCAACCCGGATTCCTCGCTCTCGTTGAAGATGCTCTCGATCTCCTCCATGGCGCTTCTCTGGGCGCTCCAGTACCAGTATTCCGACTTCTTGAGGCTTACCTGCTGGTTGATGAAGTTGTCGTAGGACCTGGTGACCTCCACGGCCCGCACGCCCGTGCCGATCTGGCCGGGCCCCATGGTGATGGGGTAGTTGGCCTCCACCCTGAGGTCCTGCCGTGAATACCCTTCGGTGTTCGCGTTGGCCACGTTGTGAGATATGATCTCGATGGCCAGCTGCGAGCTGTACATGGACCACCGTGCGATGTCGAGTGCGCCGCTGAGCCCTGGCATGTCATGCTCCTGTCTTGATGGTGTGCAGCGAGATGGCCGACTTCCTGCCGTCTCTGGAATAGCGTTCCTTCAGCCCGCCGAAGAACGACTGGACCGCGCCGTCGATGTCGGTGAGCCTCTGGGTCACCATCTGCTTTGAAATCTCGTTGAGCCCCGATGCCTTCTTCCACGACCGCACCAGCTCCTGCTGGAGCTTGCGCATCCGCTTGGCATCCTCGGGGGAAGGATCGTGGGAAGGCATGTCTGCTTTCTTGCGGTTGCTTGCGATATTCTTGATGATTCTCTGCTTGGCAGGCATGGATTCCTCCAGGACCTGGACGTCTCCTGACGCAATGAGGTCCAGCTCCTTCTGCAGGTGGGCGTTCAGTTCCTCCACCAGCTCTCTCTCCCGCTCAAGCCCCTTGATGATGTCCGCATAGGTCATGGTGCCTCCCTGGTCCCGGTCCACAGGCCTCCCACTGAATCTTATCGGTCATTCTCCTGGTGAACCTCACCCTGCCTGGTCTCGCCGTCCTCTCCGAAGTGCTGCCGGAGGTAGCCTTTCAGCGTGTCCCTGATGCCCAGGGCCCCGGATTCACCCATGGCCCTGGCAACTTCCTGGTAGAACATGTCCCGGTACACGTCGCTGGCAAACCCCCCGTCCATGAACCCCTCGGGCACGCTGGACGCCATGGTCTTGAGCAGCTGGTGGGCGAACAGCGTTTCGAACTCCGCACAGGCCCTTTCCAGCGCCTTGGCCGGGTTGCCCGGCTTCATCCGGGCGATCATGGCCACGTCACTGATCATATGACCTCCAGCTCGGCGTACAGGGCGCCTGACCGCTTGATGCCCTGCAGGATCATCACCAGATCCCGCGGAGACACGCCCACCGCGTTCAGTGCATTGACCAGGTCACCGATGGTGGCCGAGCCCTTGAGGAGGATGAGGCGCTTGCCGCTCTCCTCGACATCCACGTCGGTCTGCGGCACCACCGTGGTCCTGCCCTCCGAGAACGGGAGCGGCTGGGAGACCTGAGGCTGCTCGGAAACCCTGATCTTCAGGTTGCCATGGGCAATGGCCACGGACGAGATCGCCACCTCGCTGCCCATGATCACGGTGCCGGTCCGTTCGTTCACGATGACCTTCGCCCGGTTGTCCGGTGTGACATCCACCCCCTCGACGAGCGCC
>JAKPQL010000108.1 GCA_029547045.1 Deltaproteobacteria bacterium
TCAACCGTGGCGGCCCGGGCCTGGGCAACATCGCCCCCAGCCAGGGCGACTACTACCAGGCCACCCGGGGCGGCGGACACGGCGACTACCGCATGCCGGTCTATGCCCCCGCATCGGTCCAGGAGCTCTACGACATCACCATGAAGGCCTTCGACATTGCCGACATGTACCGCACGCCGGTCATGATCCTGGGTGACGGCATGATGGGACAGATCGTGGAGCCCATCGTCATGCACAAGAGGGCCGATATCGAACTTCCGCCCAAGGACTATATCCTCAACGGCGCCGAAGGAAGGCCTTCACGCATCGTGAAGTCCCTGATCCTCGATGTGAGGCTCATGGAGGAGCACAACTGGAAGCTCAAGAGGAAATACGACCTCATGAGGAACGAGCTCCCCATGCACGAGGAGTTCATGCTCGATGACGCCAGGATGGTCGTGGTGGCATACGGGACGGCCGCCAGGATCGCCAAGGGCGCCGTGAAACGCGTCAGAAGCGACGGCCTCAAGGTGGGGCTCCTCAGGCCCATCACCTTGTGGCCATTTCCGGATCAGGCCTTTGCAAACCTCTCCAAGAAGGCAAAGCTTATCCTCGTCTTCGAAATGAGCACCGGCCAGATGATCGACGACGTGCGCCTTGCCACCCAGGGCAGGATCGAATGCGAGTTCTACGGCAGACCGGGCGGGGTGGTCGCCGCTCCCCAGGAGATCGCCAGGATTATCGAACGGCACTGGCTGCAGAGGGAGCTCTCATGAAAAAGGTGTACTCCCGTCCTGCAAGCCTCAAACAGGCCCCCTTCCACTACTGCCCGGGGTGCGGGCATTCCATCATACACCGGCTGGTGGCGGAGCTCATCGATGAGATGAGCCTGCGAGGCAAGGCCATCTGTATCCCGCCTGCCGGGTGCGCGGTTCTCGCATACAACTACTTTGACATAGACGTGTGTGAATCGGCCCACGGCAGGGGCTGCGCGGTCGCCACCGGATTCAAGCGTGCCCAGCCCGACCGCTTCGTGTTCACCTACCAGGGAGACGGGGACATGGCGGCCATCGGCACGGCCGAGACCATACACGCGGCCAACCGGGGCGAGCTCATAACTTCCATCTTCGTGAACAACGCGGTGTACGGCATGACCGGCGGCCAGATGGCCCCCACCACCATGCTTGGCCAGAAGACAACCACCTCGCCGTACGGGAGACGCCCCAAGATTGAAGGGTACCCCCTCCTCATCACGAACCTCATAGCCCAGCTCAACGGGGCGGCCTATGTGGTTCGCACCTCCCTGGCGACTCCGGCCAAGATCATGGCCACCAAGAAAGCCCTGAAGAAGGCCTTCGAAATCCAGCTGGAAGGACTCGGTTACACCCTCGTCGAGGTCCTCTCTCCCTGTCCCACCAACTGGAAGATGACCCCGGTGGAGGCCTTCAGGTACCTGGAA
>JAKPQL010000115.1 GCA_029547045.1 Deltaproteobacteria bacterium
GAATAGTTCTTGCCGTTGTCCGGCTTGGGCAGGTAGGAATATGCGGTCTCCAGGTCGGCGTCGCGCCACCAGGCCTTCAAGAGACTGGCCATGTACTTGGGCGTGTTGCCCCACCAGTTCAGGCTCTTGGGGTCCTTGTTCTTGGGGGTGTTCTGCTCGTTGTACATCGCCAGGGTCGTCTGGTTGGCCTTGGGATACTTGAGATAGCCGGGCAGGATGTGGAACAGGGCCGCGTGGTCTGTGGAGCCCTGCACGTTGCTCTCGCCGCGCATGGCGTTGATGCCTCCGCCCGCCACTCCGATGTTTCCCAGCAGGAGCTGAAGCACGCCGAAGGACCTGACATTCTCAGAACCGTAGGTGTGCTGGGTGGTGCCCATGGCGTACATGATGGTGCCGGAGAGCTCGGGTTTGTAGGTGGCGGTGAACGCTTCGCACACCGATTCGAGGTCCTTCACGTCACACCCGGTGATCTCGCTCACCTTCTTGAGGGTGTATCGCGCATAGTGTTTCTTGAGCAGCTGGAACACGCACTGAGGATCCTGAAGGGTGGGGTCCATCTTGGGAATCCCGTTCTCGTCCGTCTGATAGCCCCAGGTGGCCTTGTCGTACTTCGAACCATTGAGCCCTGAGAAGACACCGTCCAGATCGGCCGGACCCTGGAATTCGGGGTTCACGAGGTACGCCGCGTCGGTGTAGTTCCTCACATACTCCTCGTTGATGCGGTTGTGCTCGATGGCATAGTTGATCATGGCGCCCAGGAAGGCGATGTCCGTGCCCGGCCTGAGACGGGCATACAGATCTGCCGTGGCTGCCGACCGGGTGAACCGCGGGTCCACCACGATGAGCTTTGCCTTCCTCTTGGCCCTCGCCTCGTTCACCCACTTGAAGGAGATGGGGTGATTCTCGGCCGGGTTGGAGCCGAGCACCAGGATGGCGTCCGCGTGCTGGATGTCGATCCAGTGGTTGGTCATGACGCCGCGGCCGAAGCAGCCTGCCAGACCCGCCACGGTGGAGCTGTGGCACAGGCGTGCCTGGTGCTCCACATACACGAGTCCCAGCGCCCTGTTCATCTTTGTCAGGGCGTAGACCTCTTCGTTGTCAAGCGCCGCCCCGCCGATGGCGGCAATGTTCTCGCAGCGGTTCACCACCTCGCCCTTGTCGTTGGTGAGCTTGAAGCCCGCGTCCCTGGTCTTCTTGAGGTTGACAGCGATCCTGTCCAGGGCCCAGTCCCACTCCACCTCGGTCCAGACATCAGCGCCCGGGGCCCGGTACAGGACCTTCTGGTTGCGGTGCTCGTTGTTGGCGATCTGGAAGAGCGAACCGCCCTTGGGGCACAGCGCACCCTTGTTGATGGGATGGTCCGGGTCGCCTTCGGTGTTGATCACCTTGCCGCCCCTGACATGGGCGATGATGCCGCAGCCCACGCCGCAGTAGGGGCAGATGGTGGGCACTTCCTGGGCGTACAGGATCTTCTTCGGCTGGGCGAAGGCAGGCTTTATGCCGATCCCGGTGCCGATCCCGGCCGCAGCGAAGGCTCCGCCTGCGATCTTGAGAAAACTCCTCCTCGTGATTTCCATACTACCTCCCCGACGAATGGTTGTTGGTCGACTGCCTGATGCCGTATACAGTGCGAAACCCGCCCTGAAAGCCGTCAAAGGGCTCGCATCTCACTGCGCTGTGTGTGGGGGGTGCGGTTTGGATCGTATCGACCAAACACGGCCTCCTTTCTTTTCCGCCGCTTTCGCCTGCGGAACCGACAGGGGCCTAGGCGGTCGTCAGGGGGGAAGCGGCGGGGGGTCGTCCTGGAGAGAACCGTCCAAGTTCTCCGGACAACCCTCAGACTCGATATGTATGCACTCTGTTCATCACGTTCCTTCGCTCAGGTTCGGCTCTGCCTCTGCTCATGCATGGAGCCCCGCCAACTCCGGGCGGAAATGAATTGCTGTTCAGTTTTCCACGGCACCATATGGGCACGCTTCCATGAATAAATCAAATTCATATTGGGAATGGGCATCGTGATATTATTCAATATCAACATGACATTGGTTCCTCGGGGACCAGTGCCTGAACTTGTCGCGGATCTTACGAGCGGAGTGTGGCGATGAGACGCTTCGGTTTCCGGAGCAGGTCCAGGGCATCGAGGATGCCGGTGCACACGATATCCGCGCATGCGAGTGTCCGTGCGGACGCACCTTCCTCATGGATCAGCGCGATGCCCATGGCGGCTGCGCGAAGCATGTCGCGGTCGTTGAGGCCGTTGCCGATCGCCACGACGGTCTCGACACCGAGCCGGGATATGTAGTCGAGTTTGGCCTGCGCCTGGGCCTCGACGGGTATGACGGTGAGGTCCACGGGCAACCCCTCGAGCTGACTCGCGGCCCGGCCGAAGGTGTCCGCCGTGATCACGTGGACCCTGACCACACAGGCAAGCGCGGCAAGCACTTCGCGCACGCCCGGGAGCAGTTCCCCGTCCACGGCGAGGGTGCCGTTGAAGTCGCAGACCAGGTGTTCCACCCGCAGATTACCGAAGCCGGGCATGGCTATTTCCATCATGACGGGCGCCTCACGCAGCGCGGAGCCCGGCAACCGCCGCGGCCATCACGTCCACGGCCCGGTCGATCTCGGCCTTGGTGGTCATGCGGCCGACCGTGAATCGGAGGGTCCCCTTGGCCCATTCCACCGGCACCCGCATGGCCTCGAGCACATGGGAAACTGCGACAGAACCGGCGTGGCAGGCGGCTCCGGCCGATGCGGCCACCTTGAGCCCGATCTCCTCGAGCAGGCGATTCGCCTCGATCCCCCTGAACGACAGGCTGAGGGTGTTGGGCAGCCGGTGCTCCGGATGGCCGTTGAGCCGCACGTCGGGCACCCGCGACGTGATGCCCTCGTGCAGCCGGTTCCGGAGCTCTCTCATGTGGGCCATGGCACTGGCCAAGTCCCTGGCCGCTATCTCGCAGGCCTTGCCCAGGCCGACGATCCCGGCCACGTTCTCCGTGCCGGCCCTCCAGCCCCCCTCCTGGCCGGCGCCGTGACAGAACTTTTCCGGCGCGAGACCTGTGCGAACGTAAAGGGCCCCGACGCCCTTGGGGGCATAGATCTTGTGGCCGGCGACGCTGAGCAGGTCCACCCCGAGGGTCGACACCTCGACCGGGACCTTGCCCAGCGACTGTGCGGCATCGGTGTGCATTGCAATGCCGCGCGCCCGGGCCGCCTCGGCGATGGAGGCTACGGGCTGCACCGTGCCCACTTCGTTGTTGGCGTGCATGATCGTGACCAGTACGGTGTCAGGGCGAAGGGCCCGTTCTACCCGCCCGGGATCGACCATACCCCAGTCGTCCACCGCCACCCGGGTGGTTTCAAAGCCCTCGGCTTGCAGACAGGTGCACACCTCCAGCACTGCCGGATGCTCGACGGCGCTCGTGACGATGTGGCTTCCTTTGAACCTGAGCGCGCGGGCCATGCCCTTGATGGCGTGGTTGTTTGATTCGGTGCCGCCCGAGGTGAAAAAAACCTCCTCGGGAAGGCAGCCGAGGAGCCCGGCCACCTGCCTCCGGGCGGCCTCCACTGCCTGCTTCGGCCTGATGCCGTACCAGTGGGAGCTGGACGGGTTGCCGAACTCATCCCCCAGAAAGGGCAGCATGGCATCGAGCACCTCGGGGTCGAGGGGCGTGGTGCCGTTGTAATCGAGGTAGATGGGCCGTGTCACAAAACCTCCGCTCAATGGTGGCAGTCATGCATGGGCCCGTCCGGGCCGACGCCTTCCACTATAGCCCTTTTCCCGTCAAACTCAATACAACACGTCAGAAGATCTCTTCCACGAGTTCTTCGAGCAGGCCGGGATTCTGAAAATCCCGGTGTTCGAGGGTTCGCGCGATGGCCCCCCCGGAGAGGATGACCACCCTGTCCGCGATCAGCTTCACCTGCCTGATGCTGTGGGACACGGCGAGGATCGTGTACCGCTCCTTCAGCTTTGTCAGGAGCTCCTCGATCTTCCCCGCGGACCGCACGTCGAGAGATGCCGTGGGCTCATCCAGCAGCAGGACCTCCGGCGAAAGGGCAAGGGCCCGTGCAAGGCACAGGCGTTGCTGCTGCCCGCCGGAGAGCGTCACCGCGTTGTCGCCCAGCCGGTCACAGACCTCTTCCCAGAGCTCCACCTCCCTCAGCACGCGCTCCATCCGCTGATGCCGTTCCTTCCGACCAATGGAATGGACGAGACGCAGGGGGGCGAGGAGATTCTTCTGGATGGAGAAGGGGAACACATTGGGCGACTGGAACACCATGCCCACCCTTCTCCTCAGCTCGTTCGGCGTCAGGTCCCTGTAGATGTCCACGGCCGTGCCTGAAAAGGACATCTTCACCGATCCGGCAGTGGAGCACCCGGCAAACTCTTCGTTGAGCCGGTTGACGGACCTGAGAAGGGTGGTCTTGCCCGATCCGGAGGGGCCGATGATCATGGTGATGGAGTTCCTGGGTACGTCCATGCTGACGTCATCGAGGATCGTCCTGCCCGAAAAGCCCACGCTCAGGGCCCTCACGGATATGGCTGTCTCCTGCGCCGTCATCACTCCCCCTGCCCCCAGGAACGCTGGAGGTTCTTCCGGATGAAGTAGGATACGAAGAAGAGCGTCCCGGTTATGAACAGCAGAACGAGTGCGCATCCGAAGGCCGTCTGCAGTTCCGTATCGTTTCTGTGCTCGGCGGTCAGGTAGAAGATGGTGAACGGAAGGGCCTCGAACTTGTCGGACAGCGCCCGGGGAATGCCCGCATTGGCAACGACGCCCGTGAGCATGATGACCGCTGTGTCCTCCGCGGCCCGGCCGATGGACAGGACTATGCCGCTGAAGATCGCGGTGCTCGCTGCGGGGAGTTTGACATGGAGGATGTTCTGCCACCGGGTATACCCCAGCGAGAGCCCCAGGAGCCGCGCCTTGTCCGGCAGGCTTTCGAGGGCGACCTGGGTCATGCGGATCAGGTACGGGAGGATGAGCAGTGCGATGCACGCCGATGACAGCATGAGCGAGGTGTTCGCATGGCCGAACAGGGTTCTCCGCATGAGGAGGATCAGGGCGAAACCGAACAGGCCCATGACGATGGACGGCATGCCGGAGAGCAGGTCCACCATGAAGCTGAAGATTGCTTTCAGGCGGCCTTGTGCATATTCCGCCAGGTATATGCCGCAGCATATCCCAAAGGGGATGGCGATGACCGACGAGCACGCGATGAGAATGAACGTTCCCGCCACAGCCGGATAAATGCCGTCAAAGACCGGCTCTGAACCGAGGACGGCGGCCAGCCACGGGGTGTCCCCGAAGAGCAGCGCAGAGCTCAGGACGGGCCATCCCCGCATGAGCAGGTACGCGACGAGAACACCCACGGACACCGCGACGAGGCCGGCGGCCAGCCATGAGAATGCGACGAACAGTCTTTCAGGCCGCACTGTCATGGCGTTCCTTGCCCTTGCCGATCCTCATGGCGAGGCCGCGGATGACCATGGTCAGGCCGGCCATGATCAGAAAGAGCATGAGCCCCGCGGCAAAGATGGAATGGTACGAGCGGTCCTGCGAATCGGTGGCCACCACCAGGGCGATGTGCGCGGTGAGGGTGCGGATGGAATCGAGCAGGGATCGGGGCACGACCGGTGCGTTGCCCGCCACCATGAGCGCCACCAGGGTGTCGCCCACGGCCCGCCCGAACCCCAGAACTGCCGCGATGACCAGTCCCCTGCCGGAACAGGGGAGGAGCACCCAGAGCAATTCCTGTGCAGGGGTCATTCCCAGGGAGCGCGCCGCCAGGCGGACTTCTTCCGACTTCTGGCCCATCTCCGCCCTCAGGGAGATCACGATGGTGGGGACGATGAGCACGGCGAGGGTTATGGCTGACGTCATAAGGCAGAATCCCGTGCCCCGTTCAAAATGGTCACGGAAGAAAGGAACCAGGATGAAGACCGAAACGAACCCGTAGATGACCGTGGGGATGCTGGTCATGAAGTACACCAGCGAGAGAGCGGCGTTTCTGATCCTCGCCGGCGCAAGGCCATGGGTGAAGCAGGCAACGCCTATGGCCAGAGGATAGGCGATGCCCAGGGCCAGCACCGCGAGGCCGAAGGTCCCCGCCACCATGGGGAGGATGCCGAAGCTGCCCATGAACGGCTTCCATACCCAGCTGAAGACTGCGGCAAGGCCCTGTGCGTCCAGGAACAGGGGCCACGAGAAGTAGACGAGAAACCCGAAGACCGCTGTGACGCACAGGGAACAGAACAGGGCACAGGCAAACAGTGCCCGCTCGATCCATTGTTCCATCGTCATGAAGATGCTCTTTCCTGACGGGATAACCCACCCGCGTGGATTAGTCGGGAATGGGGATATACCCGCTCCTCTTGACGATCTCGGCGCCTTCAGGGCCTTTGATGTAGTCGATGAAGGCCTTCTCCAGCGCGGACGGCTGTCCCTTGGTGTTCATATACAGATTCCGCACCACCGTGTAGGAGCCGGATTTGGCATTTTCCTGGGTCGGCGTCATCTTGTCGATGACAATGGCCTTGATGTCTTTGCTGACGTGGCCGATCCCGAGGTAGCCGATGGCATGGGGGTCCTGCGCGATTGCCACCTTCATCGCTCCGTTCGACGCAACGATATTTACGCCCTGGGCCACATCGCCCTTGCCGAGCAGCTTTTCCCAGAACACCTCGCGGGTGCCGCTGGCCTCGTCGCGGCCGAACACGTGGATGGCCGCGTCCTCCCCGCCAACGTCCTTCCAGTTCACGATCTTGCCCGCGTATATCTTCCTGACCTGCTCGGAAGAAAGCTCGTTGACGGGGTTCTTCGGGTGCACCGCCACTGCGACACCGTCAACGGCGAAGGGGAACGACACGAGGCCGTACTTGCTCTTCTCCGCATCGCTCAGCGCCCGCCCGGTGTTTCCGATATCCACCAGGCCCTCACCGACCTTCTGCACGCCCACGCCGGTGCCCCCGCCGGCTACGGTGATCCTGATGGCGGGATTGAACTTCATGATATTCTTCGCTGCTTCGTTCATCACGGGGATATGCGCAGTGCCTCCTGCAATGTCAATGGTCCCCTTCAACCCGGCGAACCTGTCCAGCTCCGAACCGTGAGCAGTGCCTGCAACGAGAAGAGCGCACATGCTCATAGTGATTGCAATGATAGATACCCTCTTCATATCCCCTCCAGAGATTTTTCAGATACCATAGATGAAACCATCCTGCTTGGATAATAACATCTCCTCATAGTCCAGCTCACACTATTCCATATAGTTATGGACTGCGAAATGCCCCACATCCACCGTACCACTCCGCATGAGATGCAAGTTCATCGAGAAGTCCTGGCCCTATGCCGGCCTGCCCTTTTGAGTGGATCGTGGCGGAGACGTCGATGAACAAGGAAAAAAGACAAGAGACCCTGGATATCGAAGGACGATATACCCAAGAACCTCTGACAGCGCCTCAAAGAGCGGTTCTATTATGCGGAAAAGGTAAGCCTGGTCCCGGACATGTTCAGGATGAACTGCCCCGGCATCTCGCGCTCCATGTGCAGGATGGCCTTGCGTCCCGTACAGTGGGTTGGCACGACATAGAGCGGATTCATGGCCTTGAGCTCGTTCGTGGTCCGCTCGATGATGGGTTCGAAGAAGGGACCGCTCAGGTGGAACCCTCCCATCACCGCGCACACCCTGTCCACGCCGGTCACTTTCATGGCGTGGCGCACCGTGTTCACCACGCCCGCGTGCGAGCACCCGGTGAGAACCACGAGCCCCTTGCCCTTCACGTTCACAGCGATGCCGGTGTCGTCCTCGATGGCGTCCCACTGCTCGTGGCCGTCTTCCAGCCGGTGGGCGATGGGAAAGCCCTTTTCAAAGTCGGTGAGGCGGGGCACCTCGCCAAGGAACAGGGCATTACCGTCCAGGAGCGAATGGGGCTCGCTGGTTTCCACCAGTTTGAAGCCCTCCTTGAGCACGGCCTCCTTCGTGAACTCCGGGAAGTAGACCTTGATCTCCTCGCCGAACTTCAGGTACCGCGACTTCTTGAAGACCGCTGGGTGGCAGACGAACTCCACGGCGTCCCTGTTCCCGGGGATGAGGGCGCTGAACTTCCAAAACCCGCCGGTGTGGTCAGAATGCCCGTGGGAAAGCACGAAGGCCTTCGCAGAGCTCACATCCGCTCCCAGCATGGCGGCATTCCTGGTAGCGCCGTCCTCGGAGAACCCGAAGTCGAAGAGCAGGGACGACGCCTTACCCTGCCCATGGACCGTGACAAAGGCCGAGAACCCGTGCTCCGCCAGGATGGAATTCTTGATCTCCATGTCCTTGAGCGGCACCGCCCGCTGCACCACGGCAGAGTTGTCCAGGGCCGTGACATCGATGTAGTTGTCCTGCAGGGTCAGTATTTCCACCTTGTCCACTTCTTGCATCTTCATAGATCCCTCCTTCACGTTCATCAGGGAGCGGCCGTGTGTGGCCGCTCCCGTTTCTCACCAGTGAATGCATGCGCCCGTCAGAACAATTACTTCTCTTTCGCATAGGGCCACGCCACGATGCCGCCCTCCATGACCTTGACGTTGGTCCAGCCGTTGGCCTCGAGCACCAGGGCCGCTTCGTAGCCCCTGAGCGAGATCTTGCAGTAGCAGATGATCTCCCTGTCCTTGTCCTGGGGAAGCTCACCAAGCCGCTTCCGCAAGGCACCGAGCGGGATAAGGGTCTCGCCGATACCCAGGCGCATCTGTTCGTACTCGTCGGGGCCCCGGGCATCGAGGAAGAAGGGCCGGTCCTTCTCGTCCAGCTTCCTCCTCACCTCCATGGGCGAGATGCCCTTGAGCCTGCCCTTGAGCTTGTTCTGCATGAGGTGGGCCGTGGCGATGAAGTGGTCGATGGCCAGCGAGAAGGGGGGCGCATAGGGGAGGTCGGCGTTCACGATGTCCTCCACGTGCATCCCACCCTGGATGGCCATGGCCCACTGGGCGATCTGCTTTGCCACGTTGCCGGGTCCAATGCACTGGGCGCCGAGGATCTTCCCGGTGGACCGTTCGCACACGAGCTTGGTGATGATGAGCTCGCCGCCCATGAAGTTCGGCCTGTCCGTGCTCGCGTTCATCACGGTGATGATGTCCTCGATGCCGTTCTTCCGTGCAGTGTTCTCGGAGAGTCCCGTGGAGCCGGCCGAGAAGTCGAACACCTTGCAGATGCCGGTCTGGATGGTGCCCGGGAAGGTGACCGTGTTGCCAAGAACCGCGTTCTCGCCCGCCACGCGGCCCTGGAGGTTCGCCAGGTCCCCATAGGGTGCCAGCACCTTTTTCCCCGTGATGCGCTGCAGGGTCTCCACGCAGTCGCCGCAGGCATAGATGTCAGGGTCGGACGTCTGCATGTACTCGTTCACCTCGATGCCGCCGGTGGCCCCGATGGTGAGGCCCGCCTCCTTCGCGAGCTTCACGTTGGGGTTCACGCCGATGGCCACCACGGCGAGCTCGCAGGGCAGCTCGGTGCCGTTCTGCAGCTTCACGCCCGTGAGCGTGCCGTCCTCTCCCAGGAACTCGGCGATGCCGTTCCCCGTGATGACGTTGGCGTTCTTGGTCTTCACGTGGTTCTCCACGAGCTTGGCCAGGTCCCAGTCCAGGAAGGTGAGCAGCTGGGGCAGCAGCTCGATGACCGTGATCTCGATGCCCGCCAGCTCCAACGCCTCGCAGGTCTCGATGCCGATGAGGCCGCCGCCGATGATGACCGCCTTCTTGATGATTCCCTCGTCACGCACCCTGCGGAGGAAGTCCGCGTCCTTCATGGACTGGAGCGTGGTGATGCCCTTGAGGTTCACGCCCGGGATGGGAGGCATCCTGGGCGTGGCGCCCGTGGAGATGATGAGTCTGTCATAGGCTATGCTCCCGGTCTCGCCGCTCACCATGTTCCGGTAGCTCACCGTGCGGCCCTTCCTGTCGATGGAGGTCACCTCGGTCCCTGTCCGCGCGTCGATGGCCTTGGCGTTCAGGTAGAACTTGGGGTCCCGCACGATCCCGGCTGGCGTGCACAGCAGCATGTTCCGGTCGTCGAAGTAGCCGCCCACGTAGTAGGGATACCCGCAGGACGCCATGGACAGTTCCAGATCCTTCTGGAAGATCACCACCTCCGCATGCTCGTCCATGCGCCGCGCCTTTGCCGCCGCCTTGGGCCCTGCCGCGGACCCGCCGATCACCACGATCCTCTTCCTGTCTAACAAACGATCCTCCTTTGCTGGTGCAGGGATTGCTTCATGCCCTGCCTGCGGTTCTGACCCTTCAGTGGTCGCACACGTTCCGGCCGCCCTGGAGCCTTCCTGCGAGGTACTCCTCCACCAGAGCCTCGGGTGCCATGGCAGGGGCTCCCACCAGGACGTCTATGCCCTGCTGCTGGAACAGGGCGATGGCCCGCTGGCCCATGCCGCCCGCGATGACGAAGGTGGCACCGCGCTCGGCGAGCCAGGGTGGAAGCAGGCCTGGCTGGTGTGGCGGGGCTGCAACGTCTTCCCTGCCCAGGATCTTCCGGGTCTCGGGGTCCACGTCGATAATTGCAAAGCGCTCGCAGTGTCCGAAGTGCATGCACAGGGTTCCGTTCGCAATGGGTATGGCGATTTTCATGAATATCCTCCTTGCTTACAAAAAGCGTTTTTTTCGTTCATAGGGGTGGCCCTATTCCTCCTGCAGCTCCAGGAAGAGCTGCTCCACGATGTCCCGCATGGCACCCGCCGTGGGGCTCTTGGCATAGTGGTGGACAAAGGCGTACCCGTCGTCTCCCGCCTCGGCCACCTGGGGGTCCATGGGGATGGCGCCGAGGAAGGGAACGCCCATGTCCTCGGCGATGCCCCTGCCGCCCCCGCTGCGCAGCACCGGCGTGTGCTTCCCGCAGTGCGGGCAGACGAACCCGCTCATGTTCTCCACCACCCCGAGCACGGGCACCGAGAGCTCCCGGCAGAAGGAGACGGACTTGCGGACGTCCACGGCAGCCACCTTCTGGGGCGTGGTCACCACCACCGCACCGTCCACGGAGCCCAGGAGCTGGCAGACCGACAGCGGTTCGTCGCCGGTGCCCGGCGGCGAGTCCACGACGAGGTAGTCCAGGTCGCCCCAGGCCACGTCCTTGAGGAACTGCTTGAGGGCCCCCATCTTCATGGGTCCGCGCCAGATCACGGCATCGTCGCGGTGGCGGAGGAAGAAGCCCAGCGACATGACCTTGAGCCCGCCGAGGTCCACGGGCAGGAGCTCCCCGGGCTCGCCTTCCACCCTTTTCCCTTCCAGGCCGAGCATGGTGGGGATGCTCGGGCCGTGGATGTCCGCATCCAGCAGACCCACGGTCCAGCCGTCCATCATGAGGGCCACGGCCAGGTTCACGGCCACGGTGCTCTTGCCGACCCCGCCCTTGCCCGAGAGCACCACGATCTTGTGTCTGATGCGGCAGAGCCGCTGCTCGAGCTTCTGGCGGTCCGCGAAGTCGGTATCGCTCTCGTTGCCTTTGCGCTTCTTGGCCGAACACGCCGCATCGGAGCAGGTCTCACAGCTCTGGCCTGTCCTGTGCGTCCTGCGTGCGGCACGGATCGTGCGGCCCCTGCCGTACTTATCCAGGGCCTCCTGCAGGGTATTCGCCGCCAGCAGGGCACAGTGCTCCACCTCGCCGGGCAGGCCTCCCAGGGCATTCAGGATATCCTGCTGCCCGATCTGTGAAACCTCGCGTACGTCCCTGCCCGAGGCCAGGGAAGTGGCCATGCTCCCGCAGGCCCGGGAAGGCCCGCACCCCGTGGTGGTGAACGACGCCCTTTCCACGATCCCGTCCCGGACGAGAAGCCAGAACTCCATGGTGTCCCCGCAGGGACCGGTGACGCGCCCGTGGGCGTTGAACCTGGGCAGTGCCCCTTCGTTCAGGGGCTTGGCCGCGTGCTCGCGCGCCACGGGCGAAAGGTCCAGTTCTTCGTGCATCTCCATATCATCCTCCCCAATGGGTTATGTGCTCCCAGATCGTCCTGATGTCGCCGGCCGCCGGACACTCGGTCTCCACCACGGTCCGCGCCGACACCTGGGCAGAGGTAACGCCTGCGTCGTAGCGGATGCGGCCTGCAAGGCGCGCCCCCGCTGTGCGCGCCATATCCTCGATGCGCTCTGTCATCTCGGGGTTGATGTCCCACTTGTTCACGCACACACTCGCCGGGACATCGAAATGCCTGGCCAGGGCGAGGACCCTCTCCAGGTCGTGCTCCCCCGATACCGTGGGTTCGGTGACGATGAGCACCTGCGAAGCCCCTCCCAAAGACGCGATGACCGGGCAGCCGATGCCCGGGGGCCCGTCCACGATGATGAAGAGCAGACCCTGCTCCTCGGCGATGCGGCGGGCCTCCCGGCGTACCAGGGACACCAGCTTGCCAGAGTTCTCGGCCGCGATGCCCAGGCGTGCGTGCACCATGGGCCCGCTCCGACTCCGCGAGATCATCCACTCCCCGCAGGCGCGCTCCGGGAAGTCAATGGCATGCTCCGGGCAGAAGTGCACGCAGACCCCGCAGCCCTCGCAGGAAACCGGGTCCACGGTATACACCTTCCCGCCGGAATCATCCTGCCGGACGGCAATCGCCGCATACCGGCACAGGTCAAGGCAGACCCCGCACCCGGTGCAGTCCTGCTGGCGGATCACTGCCTCGTGCCCGCTCACGAACTCGTGCCGCTGAAGCACCTGCGGGTCCAGGAGCAGGTGCAGGTCGGAAGCGTCCACGTCGCAGTCAGCGGTCACTGCCCTGCCGGCCAGCACGGCCAGCGATGCGGCCAGGCTGGTCTTGCCCGTGCCGCCCTTGCCGCTGATGACCACCAGCTCCCGGATGCCCTTTGTGTCCCTGTCCACGGCGGGGCTCACTCCTCGCACCGGGGTACGCCGCAGCGCTGGTCCCTGCCGCAGCAGGTCCTGCCCGTGGTCTCCAGGGAGCAGGGGCCTTTTTGCCCGTGGCTGCCGGCCTTGTTGATGAAGCCGGTCCCGCCGCTCACCAGGCGGCGCACCCTGCCGCCGCATTCGGGACACGTATCCAGCGGCGCGTCGCTCATGGACTGCTCGCGGTCGAAGCGCACGCGGCAGTCGCTGCACTCATACTCATAGGTCGGCATGGTCCTCTCTCCTTGTCCTGGTTCTCAAACCCTGCACGGTGTGCATGAGCCCTTCAAAGAGCCCCCGGTACTCTCCCAGCGCATCCACCATGAGCTCCCCCCGGGAATAGGCCTCGGCGATGCGGCGGTCGTCCGGGATCTCCAGGAGGATGGGCACGCCCTCGTCCCTGCAGAAGACGTGGACCCTCTCGTCGCCGGCGCCCACCCGGTTGATCACCACCCCGAAGGGGAGGCCGAGCTCGCGCACCATGTCGCAAGCCAGCCTCAGGTCGTGCAGGCCGAAGGGCGTGGGCTCGGTGACCAGGATGACCAGGTCCGTGTCCTTGACCGTGGCGATGACCGGGCACGAGGTGCCCGGCGGTGCGTCCAGGATGGCCGTCTTCCCGGGGTCGATGCGGTCCTTCACGGCCCGGATCACGGGCGGCGCCATGGCCACGCCCACGTCTATCCTGCCCTGCACCAGGGATATGTGCCCTGCCTCCATGACCTCGATCTCGCCTATGCGGCGGTCCTTTTCGGTGATGGCCCTGGTGGGACAGACCAGGGTGCAGCCGCCGCACCCGTGGCAGAGCTCCTCGAACACCAGTGCCTCGTCTTTGAGCGAGGCAATGGCATTGAACTCGCAGAGGGCGCTGCAGGCCCCGCAGCCGTTGCAGAGCGCCGCGTCCACCTGGGGAACGCGCATGGAGACCACGTCTTGGGACTTCAGGCCGCCCTTGATGAACAGGTGGCAGTTGGGCTCCTCCACGTCGCAGTCCAGGAGCTGTACCGGTGAGGGCCAGACCCGTGCAAGGTTCGCGGACACCGTGGTCTTCCCCGTGCCGCCCTTTCCCGAGGCAACGGAGATGATCATGGCGCTGCCTCCGGATCGCTGTCCGGGACGTATCCCCGCCTCCCCTTGCGCCGTGCCGTGGGTTCGTCCACCTCGTGCTGCCACCCGTCCCTGGTGGGTCCGATGCGGTCGAACCTGCCCACATAGGGCTTGATATCTATGAGCGGCGTGTTGTCCAGGATGTCCACCCGGTCGAGATGGAGGGTGCAGCCTTCCCTGCGCACGAGTTCCACGATGCTCAGGCCGATGGGGTTGGGCCTGCACGGCGCACGGGTGGAAAACACACCGTGATCGACGTCCTGGAGAAAGGGCTGCACGGTGAGGCATACGGTATCGGTCCGGTGGAAGTGGTAGATCAGGATGAGGTGGGAGAAGCCCTCCAGGTCCTTCAGCCCCTCTTCGTACTCGGGCAGCACCTCGGCCCTGCCGGTGCAGCCCTGCGCATAGACGCTCTGGATGGGCGTCTTTTCAGGGTCCGTGTGGGCGCTCCGGATGACGCCGATGGGCGCATAGGTGACGCGGCCTGCTCCGGGAGATGCCTTCTTCATACCCAGTGACCCTCCACGTCCGCTGACTGCGCCCGGGTAAGGCCGCCCGAGCGGAACCTCTCCAGAGCCTCGGACACGGTGGCCGCATCGGTGGTGTACACGGCGATGCCCGCGGCGGTGAGCACCTTGAAGGCCTTGGGGCCGCAGTGCCCGGTCACCAGGTGCATCGCCCCGGTCCGGGCGACGTTCTGGGCCGCCTGGATCCCCGCGCCCTGGGGGGCGTTGAGGTTCTGGGTGTTGTCCACGACCTCGAAGCTCCCGGCATCGAGGTCATAGACGAGGATCCTGGGAGCCCTTCCGAACCTGGTATCCAAGGACGCGTCCAGGCTTTCGCCCGAGGTGGTGAATGCGATCTTCATGGTCCTCTCCTTGCGCCGGAGTTGCGCACCGGCATCAGTCGTACGCCTTCATGACTTCAGGGCTTTCGTCCATCAGGGGCCCTGCGATGCCTTTCATGTCCGCGCGATCCCAGAAGCCGAGCCGCCCATGGGCCGTGAGGTACTTGAGCGGGATGGGGTGGGTGCCCACCACCACCTCCAGGCCGTAGTGCTTCTCGATGAATTCCTTGTGGTCCGGCGTGTACGGGCACGGCGGGTACCCCACGACGAACCCGGTGGCCAGGTGGATGACCTCGGCGCCGTTCTTCTTCATCTCCGCCGGGACATACTCCACGTTGCCGCCCGGACAGCCGCCGCAGCTGGAGAACCCCACCACCTCGACGTCCTCGTCGGCAGGGTAGCACGCAAAACCGCCGCAGCGCTCCCTGAGCGCCCGGAAACACTTGCCGCCCCCGCACGAACGGTAGCGGTCACAGATGATGATGCCGATCTTCTTCATGCAATACCCCCGGGTATGCTCGGACTCATTCCTCTTTTCCCTTTTTCCCGTCCCTGTCCGCCTGCTCGATCCGACCCTCGGGCCCGGTTCCGGCTGCCGGCCCCACCACCATGGCCGTGACGTGCTGCGGTTCCCTGCGCCTGGCCAGCAGGCGCCGCGCAAAGGCCTTGATGCGGCTCTGGGGCTGACTCAGGTCGTGTATGGCCATACCCGCGAGCCAGGCGATGACCGGTCCGAGGATCGGGGCCCTTCTGAAAAGGCGGCCCGGCAGCATGGAGACCCCGGGCAGGTTCCTGCCCGGGGACCGCATGACGGCCCGTTTCCCCCACCTGAACATCCATGGTCCTCCCGGACGGGTATTCATGGCCTGGCCCTCCTTGCCCCTCTCAGTGGTCTCCCCTCACCAGTGCACTCCCACACACGGGACAGTGCTTCTGCGAACAGGGAATGCCCCGTTCGTGCGGTTCGCTGTGGGAGCACTGAGGGCAGACGCAGGTCCCGCAGGAGCCACGCTCACCGGCATCCCATCTGTCGCACCGGCCCTGCTGCGCCCCCATGCCCCTGAGCGGGTTCCGTCTCCCCTGGGCACAGCACCCGGGCATGGCATAGTCATCGTCATGGATCCTGCCCTGAAGCCATGCCTGGATCACCTCCCGCAGGTCCCCGGCCACGAACGGGATCACCTCTATGCCGCAGGAGGAGACCAGTCCCTGCGTGGACCGCGATATGGCCCCGCAGACCAGCGTCTCCACCCCGAGCTCAGTCAAACGCCGGACCTTGGCACCCAGGTCTTCCGCTGGCACGGTCTCCTGGGACTGGCTCACGATGCGGCCCTCATCGCTCTCCACGATGAAGAGCTGCCGGGCCACGTCGAAGACCGGGGCGATCCGGTTGTTCCAGGAGGTGAATGCGGCTTTCATGGGTTCAGGTCAGTCCTTCCTGTTACACATGAGCACGGACCGTGCCAGGGACAACGCAGGGGACCCTTATGCCTTCATCTATCTGTTATTATTGGAAGGATAAACCCAGGGAGGGGGGGTATCCCACAGGTTGTGTCGCGCTTTTGCAACCCTTAATGATCGTTACAGTCGCAATAGTGCTACTTTTTCACCCGCCTGCCGGCCCGGCCGTCCCTGCCCGCAGGTGCGATGCCGAGCCTCTTCATCTTCCGGAACAGGGTGCTCTTGTGGATGCCAAGCTCCCGGGCTGCGGCCAGACGGTTGTTTGCGGAGCGCTCCAGTGCCCTGCGGATGGCCTGGGCCTCCAGCATCTGTCCGGCCGATTTCAGGCCGGGTTGCGCGGCGTGCTGCAGGTAGCGCGCAGTGATCTCCTCGGGCAGGTGGGCCACGCCGATATGGCCCTTCTCGCAGAGGATGAAGGCGCGCTCGATGACATTCTCCAGCTCCCGGATGTTGCCCGGCCAGTCGTGGGCCATGAGCAGGGACAGGGCCTCGGTGGTGAGCCCCTGGACGGACTTGTGCTGCAGGGCGTTGAAGCGGGTGACGAACTGCTCGGCCAAGAGCGGGATGTCTTCCTTGCGCCTGCGCAGTGGCGACAGCTCCAGGCGCACCACGTTCACCCGGTAGTAGAGGTCTTCGCGGAACGAGCCCTGCTTCACGAGCCTTGCCAGATCCCTGTTGGTGGCCACCATGACCCGCACGTCGGCGGTCTCTGTCCGGGTGGACCCCAGGGGTTCGTACTTCCTGTCCTGGAGGACCCGCAGCAGCCGCACCTGCAGGGCCGGGCTCACCTCGCCGATCTCGTCCAGGAAGAGCGTCCCGCCCCTCGCCAGGGCGAACCTGCCGGGCTTGTCCCTGGCGGCGCCGGTGAAGGCCCCTGCCTTGTAGCCGAAGAGCTCGGACTCCAGGAGCGTGTCGGGCAGGGCCCCGCAGTTGACCGCGATGAAGGGGCCGTCTCTCCTGGGGCTCAGGGAGTGGATGGTCCTGGCAACGATCTCCTTGCCCGTGCCGGTCTCGCCCAGGATGAGTACGGTGCTGGGGCTTGCCGCCACGGCGGGGATCACCTCGAATATCTTCTGCATAAGGGGGCTCCGGCTCACGAGCTCGCCCACATGAGCCCGCCCCTGGAGTTCCTGGCGGAGCTCCTCGAGCTCGGTGAGGTCGCGGAAGGTCTCCGCCCCTCCGGTGACATGACCCCTCGCATCCTTCAGCACGGCCGTGGACACGCTGATGGGGATCCGCTGTCCACGCGCATCGATGATGTAGCAGGACCTGCCGATGACGGGCCTGCCGGTCTTCAGGGTCCGCTTCAGGGCGCAGTCCACCTCGCACATGCTGGAACGGAAGACCTCGGAACAGAGCCTGCCGAGTGCTTCATCCCGGGGGATGCCGGTGATATCTGAAGCCGCCCGGTTGAAGGAGGTGACGACCCAGTGCTCATCCACCGTGAACACCCCGTCAGAGATGCTCTCTAAGATGGCGTCCGTGGGTGTCGCCGGGGTGGTGCTCGCTTTCTTCCGTGCCATTGTCACGCTTCCTCGGGGGATCATGCCCCAGACCAGGGGTGCCTGGCACGGGTACTTAGCACATCCGCCCTGTTCCCGGAAGCCCTTACGGGTTTTCTTCATCCGTATCACCCGGCAGGGGCTACTCCTGGCAGGGGGCATCCTGTTCCGTCACGGCCACGGCCGGCTTCTTCTGCAAGGCGAACTCCGCGATCCACAGGGGGTGGCGGTGCTCGGCGTAATCGCGCCTGATCCACCCGGTGAGGATGGCCCGGATCATGGGCCGGTTGGGCTTGATCAGGATGGCCGCCATGTGTGCGACAAAGGCCAGCACGAACAGGACGAAGAAGAGGTTGTGCGCCCAGGTGGCCCAGAGCACGAGCCACAGGTCCATGTCAGGGGCGAAGAGGTTCTTCCAGGTCTTGACCAGCCCGCTCGCGATGAGCCCGGCGATGATGACCGCGATGCCCGCATACGCGAGGCGCTGCTCCGGGAGGTACTTGGCAAAGGGCGGCTCCTCGCCCTTGCCGAACAAGGACCTGATCACCTCCCACGACTCCCTGAGGTCGCCCTTTTGGGGCAATATGGCCCGGTGGCCCATGAACCAGTGATAGACCACGTGGAACAGGCTGGCAGCTATGAAGACCACCGAGAACAAGTAGTGCAGCTGCAGCGAGAAGACGTAGTCGCCCGACCACCTGAGCCCCGGGATCTCGGTGATGAAGTAGCGCCGGGCAATGGGGAGTTCGAAGAGCCCGGTGAGGATCAGGGCGAGCCCGGAGATCGCTATGGCCCAGTGCTCCACGAGCACGATGAGAGCGTGGCGCTTCACCAGGTTCTTCCCCTCAGGGGCCTGCCTACTCATGGCCTCCCTCCTTCCCGGACTTCATCCGCGCGCCCGCCGCTGCAGCGATACCCGCCACGAGCCCGATCACCGGGGAGGCAACGACGGCCCTGGCCATGGGGTCTGTCTTCTCCATCTTTCTTTGCGCCTTGCCCAGGTGGGGCCTTCCCGGCCCTTTCTCGATGGCCGCGTTCAGGACCTCGAAGGACACGGGAGAGACGTACAGGGTGGAGGTGCCGCCGTTCTCTTCCTTTCCATAGATGAAACCGTTCATGGCCGCGGCCCGCCGCTCGGCCTCGGCAAGGATATCCGCCTTGGGCCCGATGAGCATGGCCTTTCTCGGGCAGGCCGTGATGCACGCGGGGCCTTCCCCCTTCACGAGCAGGTCCTGGCAGAGGTCGCACTTGAACATGACCCCGTTGCCCGCGAGCGTCGGCAGGATGTGCAGGTAAATGCCCACGCCAGACTGCCGCTGGGGGATGGCCCAAGGGCACACCTCCCTGCACTTGGCGCCGCCGAAGCAGATGTCCTGGTCGATGACCACGGCACCGCTCTCGAACTTGTGGTTGGCCGAGAAGGGGCAGATGGTGGCGCAGGCAGGGTTGTCGCAGTGCATGCACCTCCTGGGGATGGAGACGGTCTTTTTCCCGCCGCCCAGCTCCACCTCGGCCTTCTGGACGAAGAGGTAGTTGTATGGCGTGAGGCGGCTGGTCACCCCCTGCTTCCTTGAGAAGTCCTCGATCTGGCCCCGGGGGAAGGGCTTGGGGATGGGGTCCACGGGTTCAGGCACCACGCCCGCATTCTTTTCCCGGCACGCCGCGACGCAGGCCGGCATTTCCCTGCCTTCGCATCCGTCGCACAGGCTCAGGTCGATGAGGGTGGCAAATGCTCCTTCACCACCAGCACGCGCCTTTCCTGGCAGACCCACGGTGCCTGCCGCGGCCGCGGTGGCGATGCCCGTGAGGAACGCCCTCCTGGAGATGCCGTGTTCACGCTCTGTCTTCATACTCTTTCCCCTGCACCATGGGTTATGCATCTTCAATTATACGGTCACATCGTTTCATTGAGAAGCCTCTCGTTCCCCTCGTTTCATTCCTCAACGCAGATCTCGCTGCGCGTCATGGAGAGCACGGTCCTGGCGGATAGGAACAGGATGAGCAGGGACAGCATGATCCACAGGACGACTGCCATGCCCGTATAGAACCCGCTGGAGGCCAGGTGCCCCATGAGCGTGCCCGCAATGGCAAGGGCAGCCACCGGGAACGAGTAGGCCCACCACGAGAGGTAGAATCTGATCCTGCCCAATCTCGTGGCCAGGGTGGCGAGAAACGCCAGCATGAACACTGCGAAGAAGAACAGGATCCGGGCAGCAGCGTCCAGGCCGCCGGTGAGCTTCACATAGGCGATGAACCCCACCGCTGGCGGCGCCACCAGGATGAACAGCGTGGGGAGCAGACGCTCCGGGATGGAGCGGTGGAAGATCATCCGGTACGTGACGATGGTGAAGAGCACGACCCACAGGACCATCCCAATGGAGAAGAAGAACCATGAAACATCCTGCGGGGCATGGGCCAGCCCTGCCAGGGGGATGATCATGTTGCCCACCACCGGGATGAACCAGGCCGGGTTCATGTGGCTGATCTCGAAGTAATCCTGACAGATCCACTCCCGCATGATGTACAGCGTCAGGCCCGCATGCAGGATGCTCCCCACCACCCAGAGGGCATATGAAAGCCCCCTGTGCATGTCCATGAACGCCACGCTCATGAGCAGGATGCTGATGGACACAGTGGGGATGAAGCTGATCTTGACAGGGTGCCTCAGCTCCCTGCGGACATGGTCTGGATGGAGGAGCACCTTTGCCGCGTACAGCACGAGCACCGCCACGAATACGAGGATGTCCAGCCCAAGGATGACCTTGGCTGCGAAGGGCGGCAGCGAAAGGGTTTGCTCGAGCCTCTGGGTCGCAATGGCCCAGCCGCCCAGGCCCAGGGTGATGGAAAAGAAGGTGATGGGGAACAGGGCCAGCCAGCCCTGTTCCGCGTGTTCATTCATCATGGGGAGTCCTTTCTCTTTTCTTCTTTTTTCTGTCCGCCACCTGGCAGGCATCCACTGCACCTCACGTGGGCACGCCCAGCCGGGGGAAGACCCATGCCTGGAGAACGTACCAGACGCCCACGACCGCGATGAGACCCCAGAACCCGTCCATGCCCGGCCTCAGCCCAGATTCCTGTCGATGAAGGCCGCGAGCTGGGACTTGGGCATGGACCCCACCCTCGACTCCGCCACCTCGCCGGCCTTGATGAAGAGCAGCGAGGGGATGCTCCTGACCCCGTATTTGCGGGCGAGATCGGGGCTCTCGTCCACGTTCACCTTGACCACCTTGACCCTCCCCGCGTACTCCTGGGCGATCTCCTCCAGCACCGGCCCTATGGCCCGGCACGGCCCGCACCAGGGAGCCCAGAAGTCCACCAGGGCGGGCTCGCCCGGGGTGAGCACCGTGGATTCGAAGGTTGCATCGTCGGCATGGATGACCTGTTCTCTGCTCATGGATTCCTCCTTTGTCTGTGCATCGTTTCGTTTCCCGTGCATCTACAGTATACTTAGTCCATGGCAACAGTGATTTCATTGATCCAGATCAATGCCGGGCAGAAAAACTTCATCGTGGAGAGGCAGCGGTGAGGACCGGGAAGAACCGCATCTGCCCCGTTGAGCACGCGGGTCTTCTCGACACGAGGATCCGGAGGTGGGTGCAGAAACCCCGGAAGATCGTGGGGCCGTATCTCAAAGAAGGGATGACGGTCCTGGAGGTGGGGTGCGGCCCGGGCTTCTTCACGATCGACATGGCGCACATGGTGGGGAAAACCGGGAAGATCATTGCCTGCGACATCCAGGAAGGCATGCTCGAAAAGGTCAGGGACAAGGTGAAGGGGACCGACCTCGAGGGACACATCACCCTGCACCGGTGCGAGCACGACCGCATCGGTGTCTGTGAACCTGTCGACTTTGCCCTGGCCTTCTACATGGTGCACGAGGTCCCGGACCAGGGTGCGTTCTTCCACGAGATCCACGCGCTCCTGAAACCGGGCGGTCATGTCCTCGTGGTTGAGCCCCCCTTCCATGTGTCGAAGAACGCATTCGAAAAGACCGTCGAGAAGGCCCGGACCGCAGGCCTTCTCCCGGTGCTCAGGCCCTGGGTCCTGTTCAGCAAGGCGGTGCTCCTCCAAAGGATATGACCGTGCGGCATGCATACCCGCAGAACGTCGAGCCGGACCATCCCGTTAACCATGACACGATGATTCGGTGGTGCCCCCCTATCAGGAGGCTCTGCACGTCCAGAACGTGGGGGACCGGGTGTTCGCCGCTCTCCGGGAGATCCTGAGATTTCGGAAAAACTCTGTACTCCCGGGGAAATGACTGGTAGGGAACATGCTCATGGGACTGGTGAGAACAACAGGGCTCGTAACCGGCTGTGTCGTGCTCTGCTGTACGACGGCCCTGGGGGCCGCTGAGACCCAGGGCATGACGTATCTCCAGGCCGTGGTCCTCGGCGTCGTCGAGGGCCTCACCGAGTACCTTCCCGTGAGCTCCACGGGCCACCTGTACCTGGTCAGCCGACTGCTGGGCCTCGGCGCCACGCCCGAGGGCAGGGTGGCCACGGACGCCTATGTCATCGCCATCCAGATCGGCGCCATCCTGGCGGTGCTCTGGCTCTACCCCGGTCGGGTCGCTTCCATGGTCAGGGGGTTCCTGGGAAGGGACAGGCAGGGCCTGGGCCTGGCCTTGAACACGCTGGGGGCCTTTCTCCCGGCCGCAATCATCGGCCTCGCCTTCGGGGACCTCATCAAGGAGCGCCTCTTCGGGATCTGTCCCGTCACCCTGGCATGGCTGGCAGGAGGCATGGCCATCCTCCTGGTGGCCAGGAAGATGCACCGCCACCCCGGGCACGGCATGGAACTCAGGGAGCTCACCCTCGGGGCCGCGCTCGTCATCGGCCTTATCCAGTGCATCGCCATGTGGCCGGGCGTGAGCAGGAGCCTGGTCACCATCCTGGGGGGCGTCCTGGTGGGCCTGTCCGTCCAGGCAGCCGTGGAGTTCAGCTTCATACTGGGTCTGGTCACCCTGGGTGCCGCCACGTGCTACGAGATCGTCAGGGAGGGGCCTGCCATGCTCCTCCAGTTTGGCCTCCTACCGCCCGCCATCGGCATCCTCACTGCCTTCCTATCCGCCGTGGCCGCGGTGAAGTGGATGGTGGCATACCTGCACCGGCACGGCCTGGAGGCATTCGGCTACTACCGGATCGGCCTGGCATTCATCACCATGGCCCTCATGCTGTTCGGGGTGGCCTGACCCCCCATACAGACGGATAGTGGCAGGTATCGCTCTGCCGCCGCATTCACTTATAGAATGTCAAACCTTCTTTTATTCTTATGAGCTATTTGCTGTCTCTTGCATTTACTAGTATTTTATCCCCTATCGCCGGGAACCACTCATCGACCCGGTTTCTCAGACATGGGGGAGGAGGTTGTTACATGAAGATGAAGAACGTATTCGCGACCCTGGGGGGTATCATGGCAGTGGGCGCATCCATCGGCGTCCTCGCGCCACTGCTCCAGAAACTGGGCAATCCAGGAAACATGGGCATCTGCGTGGCCTGTTTCGAGCGCGACATAGCCGGCTCCATAGGGATCCACCGGGCTGAGGTGGTGCAGTACATGCGGCCCGAGATCATCGGGTTCGTCCTCGGCTCTCTGGTGGCGGCCCTGCTGTTCAGAGAGTTCCGGCCCAGGGCCGGATCAGCGCCCATCGTGCGGTTCGTGCTCGGCGTTTTCGCCATGATCGGGGCCCTGGTGTTCCTGGGATGCCCCTGGAGGGCCATGCTCAGGCTCGCTGGCGGCGACCTGAACGCCGTGTTCGGGATCCTCGGCCTTGTCTCCGGCATCTGGGTCGGGACGTTCTTCCTGAAGGCCGGCTACAACCTGGGCCGGACCGAGAAAACCCATGGCGCCGCAGGGCTGGTGCTGTCCGTGATCATGGCCGGATTCCTCGTCCTGGCCCTCGTCTATCCGCCCATTACCGGCGAGCCGAAGAACGACATTCTCTTCTACAGCCTCAAGGGACCGGGCTCCATGCATGCCCCACTCTTCGTGTCCCTGGCCATAGGGCTGGCCATCGGGTTCCTGGCACAGAGGAGCAGATTCTGCACCATGGGAGCCATCCGCGACCTCGTGCTCTTCGGCCAGACCCACCTGTTCATGGGCATCCTGAGCCTGCTGGCGGTGGCGTTCGTCACCAACCTCGTCCTGGGCCAGTTCCATGCGGGGTTTGCCGGCCAGCCCGTGGCCCACACCATGCACGTATGGAACTTCCTGGGCATGGCGCTGGCAGGCCTGGCCTTTGCCCTGGCGGGCGGCTGCCCGGGCAGGCAGCTCTTCCTGGCAGGCGAGGGTGACGGCGACGCCGCAGTGTTCGTCATAGGCATGATCGTGGGTGCGGGCATTGCCCATAACTTCGGCCTCGCGAGCTCTCCCCAGGGTATCGGACCGCACGGCATCGCCGCCGTGGTGGTGGGGTTCGCGGCCTGCCTGGCCATCGGATTCACCATGCGCAAGAGCGCTGCATAAGGAGGACGACCATGAGTATCACCGTAGACGCACGGGGCCTTTCCTGCCCCCAGCCGGTCATCATGACCATGGCCAAGATAAAGGAACTGGGCTCTGGGGAGTTCATCGTACTGGTCGATACCGACACGTCAAAGGAGAACGTCTCCCGGGCGGCCACAAGCAAGGGTTGGGAGGTGAAGGACATCCAGCCGGATGGAGAGGGCTACCGCATCATACTGGCAAAGGGGTGAGGAGCCGGGAGGGGTATCCGGTGCATGCAGCCTTTTCCATGCATGATTCTATGTCCTCTTGCATCAAAACTGGCCTGTCCGGAGCATGATCAAGGTGCACGCCTCTACAGTGGCGATGCCGTTTCCGTTCAGCCGGTCGCGCAGGGTCGGGTTTTCCGCCCCCGGGTTGAAAATGACACGGTCTGGATGCAGGGAGATGATGCTGTCCGCCAGAGGGCTTGACTTTTCTGGAGAGACGTAGACCGTCACCGTGTCCACATGGCCCTCCACGCAGTCCAGATCCGGCAGGGCGGGGATACCAGTCACCGATTTCAGGTTCGGGCTCACCGGTATGACACAATGCCCATGTTCGATCAGGAGCAGAACCGCCTTATGGGAGTACCGCTCCGGATTTTCACTTGCCCCGAGGACCACGACCCTTTGCGACGCTTTTCCCATGTTCATCCCCTATTCATGGCCTTAAAAAAAAGGGGCTGCCGTTCCCGGCAGCCCCTTCCGCTGTTTCGCGTGTCCAGTTCGAGAAAAACTATTCGCAGAGCTCGAACAGTGCCGCAGCACCCATGCCGCCGCCGATGCACATGGACTCGATGCCGTACTTCTTGCCACGTGCCTGCATCTCGGTCATGAGCTGGGAGCAGAGCTTGGCGCCGGTGCACCCGAGCGGGTGGCCGAGCGCGATGGCGCCGCCGTTGACGTTCACGATGCGCTCGTCGCTCTCGTGGGAGTAGTACTTCTCGTCATAGAGGCCGATCTGCTGGAGGCTGTAGATGGCCTGGGATGCGAAGGCCTCGTTCACCTCGAAGATGGCGTTGTTCGCGATGTCCTTGGCCGTGCCGAGGCCTGCCACCTTGAGGACCTTGGGGATGGCGTAGGCCGGGCCAACGCCCATCTCGTCTGCCCTGCAGCCGGCGACCACGTATGCCTTGAACTTGGCAATGGGCTTCACGCCGAACTTCTTCACCGCCTCGCCGCTCATGATGAGCGTTGCGGCCGCGCCGTCCGTGGTCTGGGAGGAGTTGCCCGCCGTGACCGATCCCATGGCAGCGAATGCCGGGCGGACCTTGGCAAGGCCTTCGAGGGTGGTGTCAGCGCGCACGCCGTCGTCGAAGTCCTGGATGAAGGTCTCCTTCACGGTGATGCCGTTCTTCTCCTTGAAGCGCACTGCCTCCACCGGCACGATCTCCTTGAACTTGCCGTTCTTCTGGGCCGCAGCGGCCTTCATCTGGGAGCCGTATGCGAACTTGTCCTGCATCTCGCGGGTGATCTTGTAGCGGTTGGCCACGTTCTCCGCGGTCATGCCCATGGAGATGTAGACGTCCGGGTTTTCTTTGGCCCACTCGGGATGGGGCCTGGGCATGTTGCCGCCCATGGGAACGATGGACATGGACTCGAGCCCGCCGCCGATGGCCACGTCGCACATGCCTGCCATGATCCTCATGGCCTGGAGACTGATGGCCTCAAGACCGGAGGCGCAGAACCGGTTGACCGTGGCTCCGCAGGTGTCATCCGGGAACTTCGCCATCTGGGCGATGATGCGGCCGATGTTGAGCCCCTGCTCCGCCTCGGGGAAGGCGCAGCCGATGAGCACGTCTTCCACGTCCTTCTTCTCCACGCCCTTGGCCCTCTCCATGAGCCCGTTGAGCGCTGCCTTCAGAAGATCCTCGGGCCTGGTATATGCGAAAGCCCCCCTGGCCCTTCTGCAACCGGGAGTCCTTACTGACTGAACGATATATGCTTCTCTCATTGGTTTCCTCCTAATCCTTTCTCGTGTTTTCCGATTACAGGAACAACGGCTTGCCCGTGGTCATGATGTTCTCGGCCATCTTCTGGGTGTTCTCGGTCTTCCACAGCTCGACGAAGGCCTCGCGCTCGAGCGTCATGAGGTGCTCTTCGCTCACGAGGGTTCCGCAGGGCACATCGCCGCCGGACATGCAGACCGCGATCTTCTTGGCGATGAACTCCATGTGGGGAGTGATGTAGCCGCCGCCCTTCATGTTGTTCATCTCGGCCCAGACCATGCCCTGTGCCTCGCGGCCGAAGACCGGGATCTTCTTCTTGATGGGAGGCGCGTAGCCGTCGTCCACCATCTTGAGGACCTCTTTCTTGGCCTCGCCGATGAGGTTGTCGCGGTTCATGACGATGCGGTCCGCAGCGCCGAGGAACCCCCTGCTGCGTGCCTGCTCGGCCGAGTTCGAAACCTTGGCCTGGGCAACCGCCATGAAGGCGTTGAGGAAGAATCCGCCGTAATCGGTGACCTTGGCCTCTTCGGGCTTGGAGGTGATGATCTTCCGCCAGAGGTTGATCATGCCGCAGCCGCCCGGGACCAGACCGGCGCCGATCTCCACCAGACCCATGAACAGGTCGGCGTGCGCCACGATCCTGTCAGCGGACAGACACACCTCGCAGCCGCCGCCCAGGGTGAGCCCGTAGGGGGCCGCGACCACCGGGTAGTTGCTGTACCGGGTGCCCATGATGCCCTGGTGCACCATCTTGATGAAGGAGTCGATCTCGTCGAACTTGCCCGCCCTGGCGGTGGCCAGCATGTAGGCGAGGTCGCCGCCTGCAGAGAATGCGCCGGGCATGCCGCCTGCCTGGTTGCCGATGACCATACCCACGCCGTTCTCTCCGACATAGGCACCGGCCTTCTGCATGAATTCCACCATCTCCTTGTTGATGGCGTTCATCTTGGAGTGGAACTCGAGGCAGTACACGCCGTCGCCGATGTCGACGAGCGAGCAGGAGCCGGAGGTCAGGGCCACGTTCTTCTT
The DNA here is from genome assembly GCA_029547045.1 of Deltaproteobacteria bacterium. Classification (GTDB taxonomy): domain Bacteria; phylum Desulfobacterota; class Desulfomonilia; order UBA1062; family UBA1062; genus MWEI01. The sequence goes on from JAKPQL010000115.1 coordinate 27,263, forward strand.
GTCCGCCTTGACGTTGACGAGGCTCAGGGCCTTGGGGCTGGTCTTCACGGGCTTGTAGCTCTCGGAGGCGAAGTCGTAGAACATCTTCTTGCCCTTCTCGAGCTTGTAGAACGATGCGCCCTTCTTCTTGAGCATCTTCTTGACGTTCTCGGGGACCTTGAGGCCTTCCTTCTCCATCTTCTCAACGGATTCCTTCACGCCGATGGCGTCCCAGGTCTCGAAGGGACCCATCTCGAAGTTGTATCCCCACTTCATGGCGTTGTCGATCTCCACGACCGTGTCGGAAATCTCGGGGATGCGGTTGGCGGCGTAGATGAGCTGGGATGCCAGGACCTTCCATGCGAACTTGGCGCCCTTGTCGTCGCCGGAGATGACTGCCTTGATCTTCTCGGGCAGGGTCTTGGCCTTCTTGGCCGCGTCGATGCAGGGGAAGCTGGCCTTCTCGGCCACTACGTATTCGCCTGTCTTGGGGTCGATGACCTTCTTGATCTTCTTCCACTCAGGGGTGACTTCCTTCTTGTAGAAGCCGGCCTTGGTCTTGTTGCCGAGCAGCTTCTGGTCGAGCATCTTCTGGAGGAACTCGGGGAGCTTGAACACGTCCCTGGCCTCGTCGTTCGGGCACAGGTCGTAGGTGTTCTTCATGACGTGGGTCATGGTGTCGAGGCCCACCAGGTCGCCGGTGGCGAAGATGGCGGTCTTGGGGCGTCCGAGCGGTGCGCCGAAGAGGGCGTCGACCTCGGGGATGGAAAGCCCGTCCTCAAGCATGGCAGTCAGAGTGGCGCCGATGCCGTGGATGCCGATGCGGTTGCCGATGAAGTTCGGCGTGTCCTTGGCCCACACGATGCCCTTGCCGAGCCTGCTCTCGCCGAACTCGGCCACGAAGTCGAGGATCTCCTGCTTGGTCTCTTCGCCGGGGATGATCTCGAGCAGGTGCATGTAGCGGACCGGGTTGAAGAAGTGCGTGCCGAGGAAGTGCTGCTTGAAGCCCTTGCTCAGCCCCTCTGACATGGCCTTGAGCGGGATACCGGAGGTGTTGGAGGATACGATGGCGTCGGCCTTGCGCACCTTGTCGATGCGGGCGAACAGCTGCTGCTTGATCTTGAGGTTTTCCACGACCACCTCGATGATCCAGTCGCAGTCTGCCAGCTTGTCGAAGTCGTCCTCGAGGTTGCCGGTGGTGATGCGCGCTGCATGGTCCTTGTTGTAGAAGAGCGGCGGCTTCGCCTTCATGGCGCCTTCGAGACCGGCCGTGACGATCCGGTTCCTGGCCTTCTTGTCCTTCTTCTCCTCCTCCTTCAGGTCGAACGGGACGATGTCGAGCAGGAGCATTTCCACGCCTGCAGCGGCGAGGAGCGCTGCGATGCCGCCTCCCATGATTCCAGACCCGATAACCGCGGCCTTATTGATTCTCCTGACCATTATACCCTCCTCTGTTTTAGTTGGTTGTGAATTCCGAGCTAGTGAAATCTGAATCAACATTCAATTTACACCTGAAAATGGGCGAAGTCAACCAATCTCGTCAGGGCAGCCAAAGAATTTACGGCCATCAGGGAGGCTCTTTCCGTGTATCCGGTGAACGCCAGAAGACGGGGAAACACGCAATCACCCGGAAGACCCGCATGGGTCCTTGCATGGCACGGGAAAAGCGTTGAGGCTGCATCCGACGGCGCGGGGCTTGACCCTGTATGGGAAAGATCGCCGGGAAACGCTCCTGATACCTCAGAGCCTAGCACCTCCGGACGGCCCTGAGCATCCAGCCCGGCACCTTCCTGGTTCGGGTGATCGCCTGGGACGCCACCGGGAAGGCCCGCTTGAGCACGTCGAGGATGACCGCGTCCGCCCCCACCATGATGCGGCGCCTGTCCCGTTCTATCCCGTCTATGATGATCCGGGCCGCCCTGTCAGGGGTGGTGCGGGCCATGAACCTGTCGAAGATGGCCACTGCCTCGTCCCGGCTGATGCACGGATCGGGGGCCTGGTAGAACCGGGCATTGCGCGCGATGTTGGTCCTGACGCCCCCGGGATGGACGCAGGTGACCCGCACGCCGGTGCCCCTGAGCTCCTGGTCGAGGGTCTCGGTGAAGCCCCGCACCGCGAACTTGGCCGTGCAGTAGGCCCCGTTGCAGGGAGGGGTGACGACGCCGTAGATGCTGGAGATGTTCACGATGTGCCCTTCGGCCTGCTGCTTCAGGAAGGGCAGGAAGGCCTTGCTGCCGTAGATCACTCCCCACAGGTTGATGCCCATGAGCCACTCGAAGTCCTCGTAGGTGATGTCCTCCAGGCTCTGGGACACAGTGACCCCGGCATTGTTGATGACGAGGTGCACCTTGCCGTGCGCCTCCACCACGTCGCGGGCAAAGCCCTCCACCTGTGCGCGATCCGACACGTCCACCCGGTGGGTGGTGACCTTCACGCCCGCTCCGCCCGCCAGGGAGGCCGTATCCTGCAGACCCTTCTCATCGATGTCCGCAATGGCCACGTGGCAGCCCCTGGCGGCCAGGTTCACGGCCAACGCCCTTCCGATGCCCGAAGCCGCCCCGGTGACGGCGGCGACCCTGTCCTTCAGCTCCTTCATCAAAGACCTCCCGCTCCATCCTTATTATATCCGTGGAGCCAGTCCCGTGGCAACACCGGGCCGATTCATGTGGATACATCTCATGGGGCCCTTCTCCCTGATGCGAACCAGGATGAGCTTGTGTGCCGCCCACGGACAGGAATGGTATGTGGAAGGGGGTATGCCCCTGACCGGATACTCCTACTCCCCAATGCGGGGCTGGGGGCCGGGCACGATGCCGGCGATATCGGGGTCTTCGTCACCCACGACCGCCTCCTTGTTTTCCTTGAGGTCCTTGCGCTCGAGCTTCCGGGCCTCCTTTGCGAGCTTCTTGCGCCGCTTTGCCTCCTCACGCTCCTTCTTCTTGAAGGTATTCGTCGATCTGTTCGCCATGTTCACCTCCCGGCGTGGGGCCTGTGCGGCCTGGTGGGCTCTCGTGCAGGAGCACGGAAGCTCGTTCTCTGGTGACGATGTATTGAAGACTACAAGCAATGATGTTCCCGGGGCGGGACCATGCCCGCGCCGGTTAATTTTCTGTGTAGGCTTTTATGCAACCGTTACGTTGGATGCCTGCATCCCCTTGGGACCCTTGACCACCTCGAAGGAGACCCTCTGTCCCTCCTCGAGGGCACGGAAGCCCTGCTGGTTGATGGAGGTGTGGTGGACGAACACGTCCTGGCCGTTGTCCGCGGTGATGAACCCGTAGCCCTTCTCCCTGTTGAACCACTTGACTGTTCCCTGTGTCATGTACGAACCTCTCCTGCATGCCCCGCTGCTCCACGGGGGTGGCGTATTTCTGAAAAGGGAAGATATCGTCGCTGAACGGTGCACATGGGGTGCCAGAACCGGGGATGTCCTTCAGAGGTCACGATTCAAGTCGGATATTTTCATTTTCCAGATGTCCCCTCGTAGTTCACAATGCCCACGGTGTCAAGCACCAAATGGCTCTGACCGCCTTGATACGGCATCCCTGGCCCCTGCACCCGTACCGGAGAAACGCCCTTTCCCTTCAGGATTCCTTCTTCTCTCCGCTCATGGTCTGGAAGGTCTCGAACATGCTGCGTGGCGGGGTGTAGATCCGTTCCGAGGGCTTCTTCACCAGGCTGAGCGCGCCCGCGGGGCAGCGCGTCACGCACAGGCCGCATCCGATGCACCGCTCGGCCCTGAGCTGGACCGATCCGTCCCTGAATCTGAGCGCGCCCACCGGACAGCGGCCCTCGCACGCGCCGCAGCCCGTGCACAGCTCCTTTTCGAACCTGCAGAGGTAGTTGCTCTTGACCTCGCGGGCCGGGGCCGGGAAGAGCTTGAGCGAGATGAGCATGCCGCAGCAGCAGCTGCAGCATGCGCACATGGCCTCCACCTCCTGCGAGTTCAGGATGTGCACCACCAGGCCCTCCTCCTCGCTCCGCTTCAATATGGCCAGGGCCTCGTCCATGCCGACGGGACGGGCCATGCCGTTGTCCACGTAGTAGTCCGCGAACGAGTCGAACTGCAGGCAGGTTTCCAGGGAGTGGTGGCACCCCTTGCCGTACATGCGCACAGCCTTGCGGCAAAAACACTCGGCCACCGCGATGCGGGACTTGCGCCGGATGATGGCCTCTGCATCGTCGTAGGGAGCGATGGGGCCGTCGCCGGCTATGTGGGCATTGACCGGGATGGAGCGCAGGTGCGGGGTCCTGGTCCCGTGGAAGGTGGCGCCCAGCCCGGAGAGGTAGTACTCGGAGATGTCGCCGAGCAGCTCAGGGCTCAGGTTGTTCAGCTGGAACTCGTAGATGCCCACGATGAAGGGCACCGGGAGGTAGCGAACGGAGCCGCCCTCCTTCAGCCGGAACAGAAGCCCCTTCGCCGCCATGGCCTCGAGCCTCTGGGCCATTTCCTGCGTGCCGGCCTGCAGGCGCGCCGCCACCTCGGGCACGGTCTCCGGCCTATCCGCCAGTGCGAGGAACAGCGCGGCATCCTCCTCGCTGAAGAGCTTCCTGAGGATCCTGATCTCCGCCCCGCCCCCGGTGGCGGGATACCCGGTGGCCATGGCGTCGAGCCTGCGGCGCAGTCGTTCGTAGACATCCGTCATCTCGCGGTTCCCCTTTCGTGGTCCAGCCATTGTACCCGAATGTGCGCCGGTTTTCCACGTGATCGTGGATGATCCAGCCCCGTCATGGATATGCAGCGCCCCTTGCCATTCGCTCCTGCCGGGGTATTATTGCATGTATTGCCGTTCATTGAAGGGAGATCACTGCATGGGGACTTTCCCGGAGTACGATCAATATGACGCCCTCGGCCTGGCCGGGCTCGTCAGGAAAGGTGAGGTCTCGGCGTCCGAGCTCAGCGAGGAGGCCATGGAACGCATCGAGCGGATCAACCCGAGACTCAACGCGGTGATCTGCCGCATGTACGACCAGGCCAGGGCAGCCGTGAAGGCAGGGGTCCCCGATGGGCCCTTCTCGGGCGTGCCCTTCCTCCTCAAGGACCTGCTCACCTCGTACGCTGGCGTGCCGCTCACCATGGGGTGCAGGGCGTTTAGGAACTATGTGCCGGCCTTTGACAGCGAGCTCATGAAGCGCTACCGGGCATCAGGCGTGGTGGTGCTCGGAAAGACCAACACCCCCGAGTTCGGGCTCATGGGCGTCACCGAGCCGGAGCTGCACGGGGCCACCCGCAACCCGTGGAACCCGGAGCGAACCCCGGGGGGGTCCAGCGGCGGGTCCGCCGCGGCGGTGGCCAGCGGCATGGTCCCCATGGCCTCTGGCGGCGACGGCGGCGGGTCCATCCGCATACCCGCATCCTACTGCGGGCTCTTCGGGCTGAAGCCGAGCCGGGGGCGCACACCCACCGGGCCGGAGTTCGGCGCCATCTGGCAGGGCGCCGCCCAGGAGCACGTGCTCACCCGGAGCGTCCGCGACAGCGCAGCCATGCTCGATGCCGTCCAGGGCCCGGACGCGGGCGCACCGTACATCATCCCGAAGCCTGAGCGGCCCTTTGCGGAGGAGGCGGGGCGCGACCCCGGGAAGCTGCGCATCGGCTTCACGAAGCGCTCGCCCCTGAACACCGGGGTCCACCCTGAGTGCGTGGAAGCGGTGGAGTCTGCGGCGCGGCTGCTGGAAGGCCTCGGCCACACGGTGGAGGAGGCCGAACCGGCCGTGGACGGCATCGCCCTGGCGAAGAGCTACTTCGCCATGTACTACGGCGAGATCCAGGCGGACCTCATGCAGATGGAAGCCATTCTGGGGAGGAAGCCGACGCCCGACGACGTCGAAGGCCCGACCTGGCTGCTCCAGCTCCTGGGCAGGGCCATGAGCGCCGGCGAGTTCGTGCTGGCCATCCGGCAGTGGAACACCTTTGCCCGGCAGGTGGGGGAGTTCCACGCCCGCTACGATCTCTTCCTCACCCCCACCACGGCCTGGCCGCCGGTGAGGATCGGCGAGCTCAAGCCCAAGCCCGCGGAAGAGGCTGCCATGAAGGTGGTGAACCGCCTGGGCCTGGGCAGGCTGGTGAAGGTCTCCGGCCTGGCAGAGAAGATCGCCATCGAGAGCCTGGCCAAGACCCCCTTCACCCAGATCGCCAACCTCACGGGGCTGCCCGCCATGTCCGTGCCGCTCCACTGGACTGCGGACAATCTGCCCTGCGGGGTGCAGTTCATCGCCCGCTTCGCGGACGAAGCCATGCTTTTCCGCCTGGCCGGGCAGCTGGAACAGGCCAGGCCGTGGTTCGACAGGAGGCCGGCGCTCTAGGGGGAAAGCGCCGGAACCTCCCCTGGGAGCATCTTCCTCTCCCCAGGTACCATTATTACTATATGACCCCGCCTGCGCGAGGGGTATCCCAAGACACCAGAGGAGGAGCCTGATGGAATCGAAGCCCTGGCATGCGCACTACGACTACAACGTCCCCACCGCCATCCGCTACCCGAGGATCCCTGCCCAGAGCATGTTCCAGCTCCCGGCGGGCTCGTTCCCGGACAGACCGTGCGTGAACTTCTACGGCACCGAACTGAGCTTCTGGCAGATCCGCGAGCAGATGCTCCGCCTGACCAACGCGCTCGGCAGGCTCGGCGTGACCAAGGGAGACCGGGTGGGCATCCACCTGCCCAACTGCCCGCAGTTCGTGATCTCCTACCTGGCCACGCTGTCGCTGGGCGCCATCGTCACGAACCTGAACCCGCTGTACACCGCCGGCGAGCTCAAGCACATCATGGAGATCACGGGCATGGAGACGCTCATCACCTTCGACATGGTGCTGGGCCACATCCGGCCCCTTGCCAGGGAGGTCGGCCTCAAGCGCATCGTGGTGACCCGGGTGACGGACTACATCACCGGCTTCCCCGTGAGCACGGCCAAGGACCTTGACCTGAACAAAGACGAGGGGTGGCACCACTTCTCGGAGCTCATCGAGTCCACCACCGAGACCCGGCTCCCCCGCATCCCCTTCAGCCCTGCTGACGCGGCCATGATCCAGTTCACCGGAGGCACCACGGGAGTGCCCAAGGGCGCCCTGCTCACCCACGCCAACATCGTGGCCGCCACCTTCCAGGCATCTCTGTGGGGCTCGCCCACCATCAGCGTCATCCCGGTCGAGCAGCGCAAGGTCCTGAGCGTGCTGCCCTACTTCCACGTGTACGGCAACATCGTGGCCATGAACTGGTCGTTCTTCAACTGCGCCACCCAGATCCTGGTCCCGCGGTTCGACATCGAGGAGCTCATGGGCATCATCGCCAGGTTCGACAGCATCACCTTCTTCCCGGCCGTGCCCACCCTCATCACCGCGGTCATCAACCACCCCAGGGCCTTCGAACTGAACCTGGCCAAACGCCTGGGCCTGCTCAACTCGGGCGCAGCGCCCATGGCCACAGAGCTCATCGAGAAGGTCCAGGACATGGGCATCTTCTTCAGCGAGGGCTACGGCCTGTCCGAGTCCACCTCGCTGGGCATCGCCAACCCCATTCTCGGCATGAAGAAGAACGGCTCCATCGGCATCCCGTTCCCTGACAACGACGTGCGCCTGGTGGACATAGAGAACGGCACCACCGAGGTCAAGCCCGGTGAGCCCGGCGAGATCATCATGAGGGGCCCGCTCATCATGCAGGGCTACTGGAACAACCCCGCCGAGACGGCGGGCCAGCTCACGGACGGGTGGCTCCACACGGGCGACATCGCAGTGGCGGACGAGGACGGGTACATCTTCATCGTGGACCGCAAGAAGGACATGATCATCGCAGGCGGGTTCAACATCTACCCCCGGGAGATCGACGAGGTCCTCTTCCAGCACCCCAAGGTGGCCGAGGCGGTCTCCGTGGGCGTGCCGGACGAATACCGGGGCGAGACGGTGAAGGCCTTCATCGTGCTGAAGCCCGGCGAGACGGCAACTGAGCAGGAGATCGTGGAGTTCTGCAAGACCAGGCTCACGGCATACAAGGTGCCCAAGCACGTGGAGTTCCGTGACTCGCTCCCCAAGAGCGCAGTGGGCAAGATCCTGCGCAAGATCCTGCGGGAGGAGGAGGCGCAGAAGAAGAAATAGTGCCCTGTGGTCGGCGACCTAGAACAGACCGCTGATGTTGCCGTCGCCGTCCACGTCGATGGCGAGCGCGGCAGGGGTCCTGGGAAGGCCGGGCATGGCCATGATCCTGCCCGTGTAGATCACCACGAACCCGGCCCCGGCGGACACCCGGGCGCCGCTCACGGTGATGGTGAAGGGTTCTTTCGGGAACCCCGGGACCTTGGGGTTGTCCGTGAGCGAGCTCTGGGTCTTGGCGATGCAGACGGGCAGGTTGGCGTACCCCATGTTCTCGATGGCCCGGATGTCGGCGGCGGCCTGGGAGGTGAATACCACGTCCCGGGCGCCGTAAACCTTTTCTGCAACGGTCCGCACCTTGTCCATGATGGGCATGGCGAGGTCGTAGAGCATGCGGAACGCGTTCCCGTGCCCGCACGCCCGGACCACCTTCTCGGCCAGTTCGAGCCCGCCTTCACCCCCGGACTCGCGGAAATCGGTGATCACGGCCTCACAGCCCAGGTCCTCGCACCTTGCCTTGAGCTCCAGCAGGTCGTGTTCGCTGTCCACAAGGAACCGGTTGATGGATATCACGGCAGGCACCCCGAAGGCACGCAGGGTGTCCAGGTGCTTGCGGATGTTGTCGATGCCGTGCAGCACGAAGGCCCGCTGCGTCACCACCAGCACCGCGGCCGACGGTTTCAGGCCACCGGTGCGGCACTTGATGTGGAAGAACTTCTCCGCGCCCAGGTCGGCCCCGAACCCCGCCTCGGTGACGGTGTAGTCGGCGAGCTTGAGGGCCATCCGGGTGGCTGCGAGCGAATTGCACCCGTGGGCGATGTTGGCGAACGGCCCGCCGTGCACGAACACCGGTACCCCCTCCACAGACTGCACCAGGTTGGGGTTCACGGCGTGCTTGAGCAGGGCCGCCATGGCTCCGGCTCCGCCGATGTCCTTCGCAAAGACGGGCTTGCGCAGGTAGTCGTAGCCCACGATGACGTTGCCGATCCGCGCCTTGAGCTCGATCAGGTCTCTGGACAGGCACAGGATGGCCATGATCTCTGAGGCGGCGGTGATCTCGAACCCGTCCTCCCGCATGACGCCGTTCAGGCCCCTGTCCTCCAGGCCGAGGATGACGCTCCTGAGCGACCGGTCGTTCATGTCGATGACGCGCTTCCAGACCACGTGGCGGGGGTTGAGCTCAGGGGAGCTCCGGTGGTGGAGGTGGTTGTCCGTCACCGCTGCCAGCAGGTTGTGGGCCGCCGTGATGGCGTGGAGGTCGCCGGTGAAGTGGAGGTTGATGTCCTCCATGGGCAGCACCTGGGAATACCCGCCGCCCGCGGCCCCACCCTTGAGCCCCATGCAGGGTCCGAGCGAAGGCTCGCGGATGGCCATGACGGCCCGTCTGCCGATCCGGTTCAGGGCCTGGCCCAGTCCGATGGTGGTGGTGGTCTTGCCCTCGCCCATGGAGGTGGGCGACATGGCGGTCACCAGGATGAGGTGGCCGTCAGGGGTGTCATGGAATCGATCCATGACGGACAGGGGGATCTTGGCCATGTGCCTGCCGTACGGGACGATGTCGTCCCCATTCAGGCCTGCGGCCCGTGCGATCTCCGAGATGGGCCTGAGCTCAATGGCCTGGGCTATCTCGATGTCGGATTTCATGTCCCGTCTCCCTGGCCCCTGCGCTATACCCTGGGTATTCCGAAGCCCCGGAGCAGCCCGGTGAGCGATTCCCTGCTCAGGGCGTGCTGGTTCAGGAGCTCGAGCATGACCTTCAGATCGAAGATGGTTCGGATCCCCGGGGTCATGGGGTACTCCGCGTCAACATCCGAGATGAGGGTGATGTCCTCCTGCGCCACCCGCTCCAGGGCCATGACGTCCGCAATGATCCTGGTGCGGTCCACGCCCTGCATAATCCCTGCGGGCAGATCGCCGATGACGGCCTGGGAGTCGTCGTCCATGGGGAGCTCGTAGCCGAAGGCATAGTCGATGCCAAGGCGCTTCTGCATGTCCTGGGCGAAAAAGGAAAAGGCGCTCGTGATGAGCCCGATCCGGTACCCCATGATCCTGAGGGTCTGGACGAGCTCCCTGGTGCCCATGCTGAAGCTCACGGACTGCAAGAGGGTCTCGATGACCGAGGCGGGCAGTCCTTCCAGCATGGCCGCGCTCCGGTGCATGTACGCCAGGTCGGTCTCGCTCGGGTCGCTCCGTGAAAGGGCACTTGCCTCGATGCCCGCCTGCATCGTAACCTCGCGCAGGGTGGCGCTGTCCATGAAGCTGCCCGAGATGTCGAAGAGGATGACCTTCTTCTTCTTGTTGAACACGTCCTCGGTCTGGAACATGGTGTCGATGCCCACTGCGCGCATGGTATCGCGGATGGCGGCCTTGAGGTTGTCCGTGGGCAGGGCGCTGCGGCTGATGTCTAGGAGGAGGTCCATGAGGAAGACCTCCTCCCGGGCCACCACCTCGGAGACCTCGATGTTGATGTTGTACGTGCCGAGCTTCTCCGTGATGGCGGCGATGATGCCCGACTTGTCCCTGCCCACCAGGGTGACCAGCATGTTCTTCTTCTGGGCGCTCCCGGCCATGGGTGTATACTTCTCGATGGCGAGCTTGAGGCCCGTGTCCGCGGCGATCCGGTCCACGATGGCGCGGAACTCCTTCACCGTGACCGTTGCGGCCCCGAGGTCCACCACGAGGTAGATGGTGAACAGGCCGTGCAGCACATCCTGGCGCAGGTCCACGATGTTGCCCCTGACCCGGGCGATGGGCGAGGTGATGGCGCCCACGAGCCCCACTGAATCCGTCCCGATTCCATACACAATGTAGAGCATGCGGTTCATTCGCGCTCTCCTGAAGAGAAAGTGTGCAAATTCTAGTGAAAATCGGCCGTCTTGGGTAGCGAAAAATGGCACCGGCGCCATTCAGGCAACAGGAGACAGGCCTTCCCTCTCAGGCCCCTGACCCTTATATATTCACCATGCGCACATCCAGGGCCATCTCCCTCCCCCCGGGGTTCAGCCGTCTCGTGCCGGCCCTTCTCCTCGTGTCGGCCATGGGCGTCTTCACCCCTGCCGCCTGGGGACAAGACACCATCAAGGTGGCCTCGATCTATGCCCATTCCGGCGTGGCTGCAGAATCGAACGTCTACTCCATCAGGGGCGTGCGGGATGCCGTCCGGGAGATCAATGCCCGCGGCGGGGTCCTGGGCAGGACCGTGGAGCTCGTGGAGCTGGACAACAAGAGCTCGCCCATCGGCTCCAAGGTGGCGGCCCTTCAGGCCGTGAAGCAGGGCGTGACGGCCATCATCGGCGCGGACTGGAGCTCCCATACCCTGGCCGTGGCACGCGTGGCCCAGGATCATCAGACCCCCATGATCACCAACATCTCCACCCATGACCAGATCACGGCAACCGGCAATTACATCTTCCGCGTCTGCTACACCGACGCCCAGCAGGGCAGGGCCGTGGCCAGCTTCGCAAGGGAGGTTCTCAGGGCGCGCACCGCGGTCATGCTCGTGGACCTCACCAGCGACTATGCCATGGGGCTTTCCGGGGAGTTCCGGAAACGGTTCGAGCGCCTTGGCGGGAAGGTACTCCTGAGGCTCGACTACACCATGAAGACCCTCGATGCCTCTTCCCTGGCCTCGCGCACCCGCAGGGCGGACCCGGACGTGGTATTCATACCCGGGTACGAGGAGAGCGCGGTGATCATACGGCAACTCGCGGCATCCCGGGTCCGGGCCATACCATTGGGAGGGGACGGCTGGGGCTCGGAAAGCTTTTTCAAGAAGGGCGGCTCTGATATCGTGGAGGCCTACTATTCCGCCCACTGGAGCGAAGAGCTGAAAGGGCAACGGACCAGGGATTTTGTGAAAAAGTACAAAGGCAGCACCGCCGCGGGGCTGGACGTCCAGGCGCTGGCCTATGACGCAGTCTTCCTCCTGGCGGACGCCGTGAAGCGGGCAGGCACCTCTGACAGGGCCAAGGTTCGCGATGCCCTGGCGGACACGGTTGGTTTCCAGGGGGTCACGGGAACCATTTCCTTCGATGCCCAGGGTGACCCCCGCAAGGAGGTAGTGATCATGAAGATCCGCAGGGGCGTGCCCTCCTATACCAGGAGCATCCTGCCGCCATGATGAAGACATCGTTCAGGAAGACCCTGCACCGGACGCGTACGCTGCGGCTTCTGTCCGTGCTGCCCCTGGTCTGCGCCCTCATCCTGGCTGCCGCAGGGGAGCAGGCCCGTGCCGCACACCCCGTGAAGCTCGCCCTGATCATTGCCGAGACCGGTATCGCCGCCAAGGAGGAGATCCCGGCCATCCAGGCGGCACGGCTCGCCGTGGAGGAGATCAATGCATCGGGAGGCCTTCTGGGCCACCCCGTGACCCTGGTGGTCATCGACAACAAGAGTACGCCGCTGGGGGCCAAGAAGGCTGCGGAGGAGGCGGTGAAACAGGGGGTCATCGGGGTCGTCGGCGCCTTCCGGAGCTCCCATTCCCTTGCCATGGTTCCGGTGGTCCAGAAGGCCGGGGTGCCCATGATCACGCCGCCAGCCACGAACCCGGACGTGACCGCAGGGTCGGACTACGTTTTCCGGGCATGCTTCATCGACTCGTTCCAGGGGCGGGTCATGGCGGAGCTCGCGTACCGGGACCTCGGGCTGAAGACCGCCGTGGCGCTCACCAACATCACGGAGAACTACAGCATCACCCTGACCCGGTTCTTCCGGGAGCATTTCGAGCGCGTGGGCGGCACGTTCCTGTGGGAGGGCTCGTACCCCGGTACGGCCACCGACTTCAGGGACATCCTTGGACGGGTGAAAGACCTGCACCCCGACGCCGTGTTCATCCCGGGATATGCCCGCGACAGCGGGCTCATCATCAGCCAGGCCAGGGCCATGGGCATCGACCCCGTGTTCCTCGGCGGAGACGCCTGGGACCAGGGCATCGTGGAGTATGCCGGCAGGGCCCTCGAGGGTTCCTACTACTCGTCTCACTGGCACCATGACGTGCCCTTTGCCGCCAACGAGCACCTCAAGAAGGCATTCCGGAGGAAGTTCGGCAACGCCCAGATCGACAACATGCGCATCCCGCTGACCTATGATGCAGTCATGCTCTTCGCGGACGCGGCGAGGCGCTCGGCATCGCTCGCACCCCGGGACATCAGGGCAGCCCTTGCACAGACGAAGGACTTCAAGGGGGCCACCGGGAGCATCACCTTTGACAGGGACGGGAACCCTGTGGGCAAGGAGGCGAGCATCATGCGGTTCAATGATGGGGCCTGGCGATACTACAAGAGCTTTTCTTCCCCCTGAGCCGCATCGCCCGCAGGTGGGAATCAACCCGCAGGAGGCACCACACTACGCCCCCCCCGGCCGGTTATCCCTGTGCGCCTTTTTTCCGATGAGGTACACAAGGTGCCTGTGATGAAGTTTCAGAGCCTCAGATTCAAGATCAATGCGGCCATAACCCTGGCATGCCTCATCGTGGCCCTGTTCTTCGGCGCCGTCTTCTCCTTCTTCGAGGCACACCGGAGGGAGGTGCGGATCCAGGAGATCCGGCTGCTGCTGAGCACGGTGTTCGAGCAGAAGAGGGATGAGATCGCCAACGAGATCTTCGCCCGGCAGGAAGAGGCCCTCAAGATCTCCATGCAGAACCTCCTGCAGGTGAAAGGGATCACCGAGATCGCGGTCCACGATACCGACGGGAATCCCCTGTTCTCCACGGATCACGCCCTCGACCGCATCCTCACCTCGAAAGAGCGCTCAGCGCTCACCAGCGAGGCTTCCTTCGGGAGGACGGAGATCCTCGGACGATCCCATGCGGAATATGCCACCGCCATCGAGGTCATCGGCGAACGCGTAGGCTTCATCAGGATGTTCTACGACCTGGAAGAGCTGGACATGGAGTCGCTGCGAGCGTTCTGGATGTTCGTGGCCCTGCTGGTGTCAACACTCTTCGTCATGTCCTTCCTGCTCAACAAGCTGCTCCACCGATTCGTCCTGCGACCGACCACCATGCTCGGGGAAGCCATTGCCAGGCTCCAGAACGGGGAGCTGGGCGGCCAGATCCCCCAGCTGTCAGCGGACGAGATCGGCAGGGTGGCCATGGCCTTCAACGACCTCTCAGCCATGCTGGAAGAGCAGCACAGAGCCCTGCTGGCATCCATGGAAACAAGGCAGAAGTACGCCCGGGAACTCGAGCAGGCCAACAAGGTACTGGAACAGCTCAATGCCCGCCTGGAAGACATGGTCCAGGAGCGGACCGCAGAGCTCCTGAAGAGCAATGAGCAGCTCCGGACAGAGATGAACGAGCGCATCAAGGCTGACAGGGCGCGCGTGGAGCTCGAGGAGCGCCTGGCCCGCTCCCAGAAGATGGAGGCCCTGGGACTGCTCGCAGGAGGGGTGGCCCACGACCTGAACAACGTGCTCTCCGGGACCGTGAGCTACCCTGACCTCCTCCTCATGGAACTGCCCGAGGACAGCCCCCTGCGCAAACCCCTCCGGACCATCCGCGACTCCGGACAGAAGGCGGCAGCCATCGTCCAGGACCTCCTCACCCTTGCCCGGCGCGGGGTCATGAGCATGGAGACCCTGGACCTGAACGAGCAGATCATCCATGATTACCTCGGGTCGCCCGAGCACCTGCATCTCGTGACACAGCACCCCGACACCCGCATCGAGCTGCGGCTCGACGAGAACCTCCTGAAGATCAAGGGCTCCCCCGTCCACCTCAGGAAGACCCTCATGAACCTCGTCATCAACGCCATGGAGGCCCAGCCGCAGGGCGGCAGGATCACCATCACCACGCAGAACACCTTTGTGGAACGGCCCATCGAGGGCTACGACGCAGTGTCCATCGGGGATTACGTGGTGCTCAGGGTGGAGGACGACGGAGTGGGCATCGAACAGCAAGACCTCAAGCGCATCTTCGAACCCTTCTACTCCAAGAAGGTCATGGGCAGGAGCGGGACAGGGCTCGGCATGGCCGTGGTCTGGGGGACCGTGCAGGACCACCGGGGGTACATCAATGTCCACAGCAGTCCGGGCAGGGGCTCGTCCTTCGAGCTCTACTTCCCGGTCACCCGCGAAGAGGTCTCGCCCGAAGGCCAGTCCCTGTGCGTGGACGACTACCTGGGGAGAGGGGAGCTCGTCCTGGTGGTGGACGACCTGGGCTCCCAGCGGGAGATCGCCTCGCAGATCCTCAAGAGGCTGCGCTACACGGTGGTCACGGCGTCCAGCGGCGAGGAAGCCCTCGAATTCCTCAGGTACAATTCCTGCGACCTGGTGCTCCTAGACATGATCATGGAGCCGGGCATGGACGGGCTCGAAACCTACCGGCAGATCATCGAGATCCACCCCGGACAGAGGGCAGTCATTGCCAGCGGATTCGCGGAGAACGATCATGTCCGCGATGCACTGTCCCTGGGGGTGAGCCAGTACATCAGGAAGCCCTACACCATCGAGAACCTGGGACTGGGCATCGCCAAGGCCCTGGCGCGGCAGCGCTCCTGAGGGGCGAACGGACCGGTCAGGCCTTGAAGACCCCGAGCCTGACGGGAAGCCACCAGGTGAACCCGTACACGATGGTCTTGACGAGGGTATGTGCCGGGGAGACGCCGGCCGCCGCACCGATGCCCCTGGAAAGGACAAGCTCCAGGGGGTGGCCCACGAGCCAGGTCAGCGCCAAGGACTTCCAAAGTTTCTTGAGAGTTTCATTTCTGAAGGGCCTGACAAGGCCCACCACGATGAACACCCACCCCAGGACCGCACCTGCCATCATGAGGTACCAGAACCCTCTGCTCTTGAGCATGGAGCCCCCTTTCGCATTGCATACGATATTTGTGACAACCTACCAGAGAATCTGCCGGGGCGCGAGGCCCAATATGACCGTAAAAGCCGGTTCATGCTGGCCTTCACCGTCATTTTCCTGTAGAAGGGGCTGATCTTTGGGGCTATATAGCTCTAGGATTTTTTCCAGCATTGGGGGCGTACCGATATGAAGCAGAAGCAGAAGATGAAGCGGTGGACCGTGGAGGATTCCGCAGACCTCTACCAGATCCGGGAATGGGGCGCAGGGTACTTCAGCATCTCCGAAAAGGGCGATGTGGTCGTCACGCCGCTGCGGGACAGGAAGCATGTATCAGTCAACCTCCCTGAGATCATCTCCGGGATCAGGGCGCGCGGGTACGACATGCCCATGCTCCTGCGCTTCGAGGACATCCTCGACTCCCAGATCATCCAGATGCACGAGAGCTTCCGCTCCGCCATTGCCAGGTTCGATTACAAGGGGGCCTTCAAGGGTGTCTACCCCATCAAGGTGAACCAGCAGAAGCAGGTCATCGAGGCCATCACCCGCATCGGCAAGTTCTACCACCACGGGCTCGAGGCAGGCAGCAAGGCCGAGCTCATCGCGGCCTTGTCCTTTCTGGAGGACAAGGAGGCCTGCCTGGTCTGCAACGGCTACAAGGACCGGGAGTTCATCGACCTCGGCCTGTATGCCTGCAAGATGGGGTTCAAGTGCTTCTTCGTGCTGGAGATGCCCGGAGAGCTGGACCTGATCCTGGAACGGTCAAAGGCCCTGGGGATCAGGCCACTGCTCGGCGTCCGCCTGAAGCTCGCCACCCAGGCAGGCGGGCACTGGACGGAATCAGGCGGAGACCGGAGCATCTTCGGCCTCACCATCTCACAGATCATCGAAACCATAGAGAAGCTTCAGAAATGCACCATGCTGGACTGCCTCCAGCTCCTCCACTATCACCTGGGCTCCCAGATCCCCAACATCCGGGATATCCGGGCCTCCATCCAGGAGGCATGCCGGGTATACGCTGGCCTGGTGGCCGAAGGCGCGGCCATGGGGTATTTCGATCTGGGCGGCGGCCTTGCCGTGGATTACGACGGATCCCACACCAACTACATGAACTCCCGCAACTACACCCTGGACGAGTACTGCGCCGACGTCATCGAGGCCATCATGGAGATCCTGAACGAACACGGCATCGCGCACCCCACCATCATCACCGAGTCCGGACGGGCCACGGTGGCCTACTACTCCGTGCTGCTGTTCAACATCTTCGACACCAGCTCCATCGATACGGACTCCGTTCCCCGGGAGCTCCCCGAAGGGACCCCGGACGTCATCCTGAACATGCTGGAGGTGCTCAAGTCGCTGAATGTCCGGAACCTCCAGGAATGCTACAACGACGCACTCTACTACCGGGACGAGATCCGCCAGATGTTCAAGGTCGGCGACCTCACCATGCGGCAGCGCGCCCTGGGCGACAAGATCTTCTGGAACATCATCCAGGCCCTGAGCGAGAGCATCAAGGACCTCAGGGTCGTCCCCAAGGACCTGTTGGACATCGACATCGCCCTGAGCGATACCTACTACGCCAATTTCAGCGTATTCCAGTCCCTGCCCGACTCCTGGGCCATCGGCCACCTGTTCCCGGTGATGCCGGTGCACCGTCTCGATGAAATGCCGACGAGGAACGCCATCCTCGCGGACATCACCTGCGACAGCGACGGCAAGATCGATCGCTTCATCGACAGACAGGGGGTCCGCCGCGCCCTGACGCTCCACACGGTGAAGGAGAACGAGGACTATTACCTGGGCGTCTTCCTCGTGGGGGCATACCAGGAAACCCTGGGAGACCTCCACAACCTCCTGGGCGACACGAACGTGGTGAGCATCCGCGTGCACGAGGACGGGACCTACAGCTTCGTGCGCGAGATCGAGGGGGACTCGGTGGCGGACGTCCTGTCCTATGTGGAGTACGAGCCCAAGACCATGACCAAGCAGTTCAGGGCCACTGCGGAGCAGGCGGTGCAGGAGAACCTCATCACCCCCCAGGAGCGCCGGGAGATCATGAACATGTACGAAGAGGGGCTCCGGGGCTACCCCTATTTCGAGCAATAGGGACGACTACCGGAGGACACCCTCGCCCCGTCATGCGGGAACGGCCTCAGCCACGATCTCGGTGAGCTCGCAGACCCGGACCTTCTCCTGGGCCCCTTCGTCCCTCACCGCATCGGCGAGCATCCGGTAACACTGGGGGCAGGCCACCGCAATGGTGTCCGCCCCGGTCGCAAGGGCCTCGCGCACCCGGGCCCTTGCCGCCAGATCGGGGCCTGTGCCCAGCATGTCCGTGAAGAAGTTGCCCCCGCCCCCGCCGCAGCACAGGGCGTTCTGCATAGAACGGTCCATCTCCACGGACTTCAGCCCCTTGACGGACTTCAGGATCGCCCGGGGAGCGCGGTACTCGCCGTTCCACCTGCCCAGGTAGCAGGGGTCGTGATACGTAACGACCCTCTCCCCCTGCAACACAGGGGCGAGCCTTGCCACCAGCGGCTGCAGGATCTGGGTGTAGTGGTACACCGCAGCAGTGGATCCGTGCAGGGGGTACCGGTTCCTCATGGCATGAAAGGCATGGGGGGAGAGCGTGATGACCTTCTTCACCCCGAGCTCCTGCATGAGTTCTATGTTCTGCCGGGCCAGATACTCGGCCAGACCCTTCTCGCCCAGGGCATGCACATCGTTGCCGTCGGTGAGCTCGTCCGAACCGAGGATGCCGAAGGACACGCCGGAACGCCGAAGGAGCAAGGCCACGGAGCGGGCCATGTGCTGGCCTAGCTCGTCAAAGGCGCCCTCGTCGCCCACATAGAAGAGGTACTCCTGGCCCTGGTACCTTTCCAGGCCGAGGCCGCATGACCACTTGGCCCTGTCCTGGGCAGGGAGCCTGTAGGGGTTTCCACCCACACTGATGGCCTTGAAGTAGTCCCTCACCAGGGGGGGAATGGTGCCCCGTTCCACCATGTCGGCGCGCGCCTCGATGAACAGGTCCACCAGAGAGTCCTTGATGCCGGGCATGGCGCAGGCCTCCACGCAGTTCCTGCAGGTCACGCATGAGAACAGGATCTGTGAGAGCCGCTCGCTCGGGGTGATCTCCCCCTCCTGCCAGGCCCTGATGAGCCACATCCTGCCGCCCGAGGAGAACGACTCGAAGCGGTATTTCAGGTATGCTGGGCAGTTGAAGTCCGTGTAGTTGAGCGGGAACTTGCACCAGCCGCACCGGAAGCACCGGTGGAGGATGTCGCGGTATGCACTGTCCATCATGTCACCTCCCAGTTGCCGGGGTTCATGATGCCCTGAGGGTCGAGCACCCCCCTGATCCGCCGCATGAGGCCCTTCGTGGCAGGGTCCATGCGCTCGAGGATGAGCCGCTGTCCCTGCACCTCGGTCTTCCAGGGGATGCCTCCGAGCCTGAGCGCGGTCTCGTTGGTCTCCTCCAGGGCCTCCTTCACACGCTCCACCTCGCCCTTGTCCACCCGGTTGAAGGGATAGGCGAAGAAGAACATGGCGCAGCTCCCCCGGCCTATGATGCGGGCTCCCAGGGAGTACGTGATAGCGTGACGCTCCGTGATCTCCATGCCAGCCCTGCATGCGTCCGGGATCCTCTCGATGGGCATGATGGCGCCCACGTACTCGAACCCGCCCCCCTTGCGCACGTCGGCGAACTTGCTGAGCGCCTTCTGGGGCGCCTCCAGGAAGCCCGCCTTCATGTGGGGAGGTATGGGCATGAACCCCGACTGCCGGGTTTCGTACAGGTCCTGCAGCACGGAACGGAGTTTCTTGCGCTTGAATATGAGCTCATCCTCCGAGTTGGCGGTGTAGTTGATCACGGTCATCTGGAACCCGTTCAGGTAGTCTGGCTTGGGCGCCAGTGCATAGTTGATGTCCTCTGCCATGGAGGTGGCGATCACCCGGTTCAGCACCATGGGCGCCAGGTCGATGTCCTCGGTCATGTAGACCAGAACGTCATGGAATTTCGGCCGGGGGAAGAGCTTGATGCCCACTTTGGTGATGACGCCCGTGGTCCCGTTCCACCCGAGGAACAGGCCCACGAGGTCGGGAAGCGGCGCCCGCGAGAACCAGGCGGGCACTGTGGAGCAGGATCCGAGCTTCACCACCTCGCCGGTGGAGAGCACCACCTCGAGCCCGGTGACCATCTCCGAGTGGAACCCGCCCTCGCTCTGGGAGAGGTGACCGGAGCCATGGATGGCTATGTTGCCCGCAATGGTTGCAGCCGGCGGTGCATCGGGCAGCGAGTGCTTGAGCCCGGGGTGGTGCTTCCTCAGATAGGCGTCCAGCATGCCCTGGGAGGTCCCTGCCTCCACCACGGCGTAGTGGCTGTGCTCATTGACCTCGAGAATGCGGTTCATGCGCTTCATGTCGAGCACGATGCCGCCCCGAAGCGGCACGGACAGCCCCGAGAGCACGAGGCCCCCGCCCATGGGCACCACCGGGATCTTCTCCCGGGAGGCCAGTTCCAGAATGGAGGCCACCTCGCCGGTGCTCGCGGGCATCGCGACCCAGTCCGGCAGGTGCGGGTCCTGCACGCCCTGATCGCGCGAGTAGATATAGAGCTCCTCAGCGGCGTCGGAGACGTATGCCCCTCCCACGATGGCCTTGAGCCGTTCGATGACTGCCGATCGATCCATGGTCCCTCCTCACTCGCCCAGCGCCAGCAGGCACAGGTCGGACATCATGACGGGGAAGATCCCGGCCTTGGCCACGGGCTCGGCCAGCGTCCAGAAGCAGAACGGGCAGTTGAAGACGCAGTACTGGGCTCCAGCGGCCTTCATATCCGCGACGTTCCTGGCCCGGATGTCGTCAACCAGGTCGAAACGCTGGGCCGCTTCCGGCACGCCGCCGCAGCACAGGGCATTGCCGTACTCGTATGTCCTCTTGGGCCGCTCGGCCCCGATGAGGGCGAAGATGTCGTCCACGAGGGAGTCAGTCTCCGGACAGAGCCGGTTGGAGCACGGCCGCTGGTAGGCCACCTTCACGTTCAGGGGCCTGATGCCGTCCCTGAGCTCCATGAGCCTGCGCTTCAGGAACTCGAAGAGGTGGACCGGCGTGAAGGGCACCTCAACGCCGAAGGCCCTGGCCCAGGAGGTATACGTGCCGTAGCACTCGTCGTGGTAGCAGATGACCTCGCGCGTGCCCGAAGGCTCCACCGCGCAGTGCATGATGTTGTCGATCATGCGGGGAAGCCGCTCCTTGATGGTGGAGTTCCGGGCGAAGTGGAGGAACATGAGATTGCAGAACACGTCGCTCCCCCCGAAGGTGGTGGCTCCCTCGAAGAGGGACCCTCGGATCCCGCCCTTCATCATATCGAAGAAGCACATGTTGATGAGCGGGCTCTTCAGCTCCATCTCCCGGATCTTTCCCCGGGGCCCCATCATGACCACCTGGGACTTCTCGATGGGGATTGGCACCGGGTGGATGCCGAGGCGCTCCTGGAGTTCCACGATGTGGTAGAAGGGGTGGTTGCCGCTCGGGCAGTACTCCTCGCAGGCATAGCAGGTGACACAGTCCTTCAGGATGGACGACATCTCACCTCGTGTAAGTCTGTCATGCTCCTCCTTGGCCCTGGCGAGGTCCATGTGGATGTACTGACACTTCATGATGCAGTCCACACTCTCGCAGGCCAGGCAGATCTCCGGGTCGAACCGCAGTGACGCCATGAACCCCCCCCCTTCCCAACGGAACATTTCCCATGGCGGAACACTCTCCGCATGGCAGACCATATTCACAGCAGGGGGTTTTACAGCCCCCTGCATTCTCTGCGTGTCATTCCTTTGTTTCCCCGTTGAGGAACCCTGGCTTCTGGTATGCGGGCCCGGGGTAGGTGTAGAACCCCTTGCCCGTCTTGTAGCCCAGTTCACCCCGGTCCACGTACTGCTTCACGAAGTCCGCGTTCCGCTGGGCCTGGGGGTCGCCCATTTTCTTGGCCCAATACTCCGTGATCGTCCACACGGTTGACAGGCCCACCTGGTCCATGATGCCGAAGGGACCCATGGGCATGTACGTGACGCCCATCCACGCCCGGTCTATGTCCTGGACGCTTGCCACGTCGCGGGAGGCCAGCATGAGGGCCGCGTGCATGAGGCTCGAGAGCATGGTGTTGAATACATACCCGTTGTTCTCCCTGTGGAGCATGATGACGATGCACCCGATGCTCCTTGCGAAGTCGTCCACGAGCTGAGTCACGGCCGGGTCCGTGCCGGGGTGCGGCATGACGTCCACCACGGTGCTCGCCCTGAGGTCGTGGAAGTGGAGGGCGCAGAGCCTTTCCGGCCGACCCGTTGCCTGGGCGAACATGGAGGGCACGAGCATGGAGGTGTTCGTGGTGAAGATGGTGCGCTCCGGGCAGAGCGCGTGGAACTGGGCGAAGACCCTTGCCTTTATGTCCGGGTCCTCGGGCACGGACTCGCTGATGAAGTCCGCATCTTTCGCCGCTTCCGCAGGATCAGAGGTGGCGCTGATGCGCGCCATGGTCTGCTGGAGCTGCTCCGGGGTTAGCCTGCCCGTTGAGGCGTACCAGTTTGCGAGCTTGCCGACCCGTTTCACCGCCTTGTCCAGGATCTCCTGACTCAGGTCGTAGTACACGGTCTGATACCCGTTCATGGCGCACTGGAGCCCGATCTGCTGGCCCATGGTGCCGGCACCCAGGATGAGCACCTTCCTGATGTCGCTGAGCTTCATGGTCTTGTCCTCTCCTTCCTTCCCTCTACGCCAATGCCCCGCCGTCCACCACGAAGCTCGCCCCCGTCGTGAAGCTC
>JAKPQL010000137.1 GCA_029547045.1 Deltaproteobacteria bacterium
CCGGGTTGCCCAGGTAGGGCTCCACGGGATTGGTCCCGTCGAAGAGCGCGGGCCGCCACTGGTCGGTTTCGGCGCCGATGAACCCGTAGAACTTCTCGAAGCCCAGCCCGGTGGGCCAGAGGTCGAACGGGCCGCCAAGGCTGTTGTGCCAGTCGGGCACGTTGTGGTTCTTGCCGAACCAGGCGGTGTTGAAGCCCTTCTGCCTGAGGACCTCCGCCACGGTGGCGGTGTCCTTGCCCATCACGCTGTCGTAGCCCGGGAAGCCGGTGGCGAATTCCATGATGTTGCCCGTGTGCACGGTGTGGTGGTTGCGGCCCGTGAGCAGCGAGGCCCGCGTGGGCGACGAGATGGCCGTGGTGTGGAACTGCGTGTAGCGCAGCCCGTTGGCGGCCAGCCTGTCCAGGGTCGGGGTGTCGCACGGTCCCCCGAAGGTGCTCGACGCGCCGTAGCCCACGTCGTCGAGGAGGATGATGACGACGTTGGGAGCCCCTTTGGGGGCCTTGACGGGCTGCGGAAAATCGGACCTCGAGTCCTTCACGGAGAGGCCGATTTGCCCCGTAAACGGAGCCGGCGGGGCCGGAAGGACGTCCTGGGCGGCGGCGCTGCTTATCAGCGCCCCCCCTGCCAGTGCCGTGCCGAGTGCGGCGCAGACGCCGGTGGTACTCCGTGCAGATACTTTTCTTGCCTTCATCATGGTTCTCCTTTCCCTTGTATTCACTGCAATGGCCCTGCGGTCGCCCGTGTATTCAAGGATGCAGTGCCTAGTGCTCCTTTCGCAGTTTCTTGAGGCTGTCGATTCCCTCCCAGGGACCTTCCTGGCCGAACCTGACCTGTGTATGCTCGCTCAACAGATCGACGGCGCCGAAGAGCGCGCTGCCGCTGCTGGAATGCAGATAATGCTCGAGACTGGCCCGCGTGTCCCAGTCCATCTTCAGGACGAAGGTCTCCCCGTCCTCCACGTCCCGGCAGATGCGGCAGTCCCGGCACCCCTGGGCCTTGCGGAGCGTGGGGAGGAGTGCCTGCAGCGTCTGATACAGTTCCTGGATCTTGCCCTGGCCGGCCTTCAGCTCGATCATGAGTTCCATCGATACCCTGTCCCTTTTCTCCGGCGCACCTTATCCCGGTCGGAATCCTCATGAAGCACGCAGTGACACACGCCGGTATCGTTTGACTGTCACCAGGGGAATCCAAGAATCGTTCCAGGGGGTGGATCCAGGGGCAAAGACCTCAAAGTGTCCGGATATATGAGGGAGGTTGAGAGACAGGGTTCAGGGTGCGCGTGAGAAGTCCCGCAACATAGTGCGGAACCCGCACTATGTTGCGGGTTCCGATGCGTTCAGGGCCTCTTGATGCCCAGGCGCCTGATCCGGAACCGCAGTGTGCTCGGATTGAGCCCGAGGACGGCCGCGGCCCCTCGCTGGCCTTCGATCCGCCAGCGGGTCTCGTGGAGCACCCTGAGGATATGCTCGCGCTCCACGGCCTCGAGTGTCTTCGACCCGTCGGGTTCCACCGGGCAGGCCTCCCGGTCGAGCTGGTCGAAGAGGAGCAGCACCGGGCCCGGGCTCATGATGACGGCCTGCTCGATCACGTGCTCGAGCTCGCGCACGTTGCCCGGCCAGGGGTATTCCTGCAGGGCCCACATGGTGCCCTTCGGGATGGACGCGAAGGTCTTTCCCAGTTTGCGGGCATGCTTGGCGACGAAATGCTCCACGAGCAGCGGGATGTCCCCGGTGCGCTTGGCCAGGGGCGGGATCGAGACGGGGAAGACGTTGAGACGGTAGTAGAGGTCCTCCCGGAAACGCCTGTTCCTGACCTCCTCCTTCAGGTCGCGGCAGGTCGAGGCGATGACGCGCACATCCACCCTGATCGTGCGGGGGCTGCCGAGCCGTTCGAACTCCCCGTCCTGCAGCACCCGCAGGAGCTTGGCCTGGAGCTCCAGGGGCATCTCGCCGATCTCGTCCAGGAAGATCGTCCCGTTGTTTGCGATCTCGAAACGGCCGACCTGTCTCGCATGCGCTCCCGTGAAGGCCCCCTTCTCCCTTCCGAAGAGCTCGCTCTCGATCAGGTTCAAGGGCAGGGCGGCACAGTTGACCGTGATCATGGGCCGGTCTCGGCGTGTGCTCATGTCGTGCAGCGCATGGGCCACCATGCTCTTGCCCGTGCCGGTTTCGCCCAGAATGAGGACCGTTGCATCCGTCGGGGCGACCTGCTTGAGCCGGAAGAGCACGTAGTTGAGCGCGTCGCTGTCCCCGATGATCATGCCCTTTCCGGCCTTGATCTCGTCCCGGAGGACAATGTTCTCCTGCTCCAGCCGGGACTTCAGGCGCTCGATCTCCTCCAGGCGCTCCCTGAGTTCGAGCTCGGCCTTGCTGCGCTCCAGGGTGTTCACGATGAGCTCTCCCAGCAGGCGCAGCTTCGGGAGAAGGTCTTCCGGCCGGTCGATACCATCTGCACTCGAGCTGATGCCGATGCTGTACTCCGAGGACCGCAGGGCGGCGATGGGGATGTACGTGCTGGATCGCGTCTGGAACATGTCCAGTGAGCGCCTGTCGAGCGCGGCCTCGGCCGGGAGATCCTCGGGCCGGGCAAAGGAAACGACCACGCGTTCGATCAGCTTACGGGCGATCCAGGGGAAGAGGGACACCGGGAGGGGGGTGCCCACTGGGTAGGGAGGAGTGCCTGACACATCGGCATTGTGGGTGACCATGAACTGCGTCCTGCACGGCTGGAGTCGCATGAGATTGATCCGGTCGGTACCGAAGAGGCTCAGGCATTCCTTCAAGGCGCTCTGTATTTCCCCCTCGACCTGTTCAGGCTCCAGGGCGACGACTCGGGTTGACAGGCCGGCAAGGAAATCCTCGAACGCCATGGTCGTGCGGTTCCGGCTGCCTGACGGCTGTCCCTTGACCTTCCTGCCCATCGAGAACGTCTCCCGCGTATCCCCGGCAACAGGATTCTTCAGAAGTACCTTGATAGTGTTATACCATAGGTAAACGGGAAGGTGACACGGGAAACGTGCCTGCGGTCAATCTCAACGATGCGTCCGGAGAAGGGGACGTCGATGGGCGTGAAATTCTCCCTTCCGGAGGCCTTGACTAAACGTATTTCCCAAGTTATTTTCTAGGGCTAGTTGTCGTTTCCATGCATGTACATGATCTGTTCCAGGGGGTTTGGTCATGAATCGAGGTGGTGTCTGCGCGTTTTCTCCCCGTGGTGTTCTCGTCACCGCATGTGTTGTCCTGGTCCCCCTGGTCCTTGCCGGGTGCGGCAAGGGCAGGACGCCCGAGCTGCCGCCCCCGACCGTGGAGGTGGTCGCCGTGGCCCGGAGGGATGTGCCGGTGTACTCCGAATGGGTTGGCACCTTAGACGGCGCCGTGAACGCCACGATCCGGGCCCAGGTCCAGGGATACCTGGTGAAGCAGCTCTACCAGGAAGGGGATGTCGTGAAAAAGGGCCAGGTCCTCTTCGAGATCGACCCCCGCACCTTCCAGGCGGCCCATGACGAGGCCAGGGGCCAGGTGGCATTCAATGCGGCCAAGCTGGACCAGGCCAGATCGACCCTCGCGAGGGTCAAGCCGATGACCGAGCAGAGGGCGCTCAGCCAGAAGGACCTGGACGACGCCGTGGCCGCCGAGAAGTCGGCCCGCGCCTCCCTGGACATGGCACGGGCCGAGCTCGAGAAGGCGCGGCTCAACCTCGAGTTCACCAGGATCGCCTCGCCCATCGACGGCATCGCGGGCATCGCCAAGGCCCAGATCGGCAACCTCGTCAGCCCCCAGTCAACCGAGGAGCTCACCACCGTGTCCCAGGTGGACCCCATCAAGGTCATCATCTCCATCAGCGAGCAGCAGTACCTCGCTGCGGTGAAGAACCTGCAGGGACAGGGCAGGGAGGCACAGCTGGAGCTGATCCTTTCCGACGGCTCGGTCCATCCCCACGCGGGGGTCTTCTCCGCTGCGGACCGCCAGGTGGACGTGAAGACCGGCACGCTCAAGATGGAGGCCCGGTTCCCGAACCCGGGCAACGTGCTCAGGCCGGGCCAGTTCGCCAAGGTCAGGGCCATGCTCACGCTCAGGAAGGATGCCCTGCTCGTCCCGGAGCGCTGCCTCACCGAGCTCCAGGGCCAGCAGCAGGTCGCCGTGGTGGGGCCTGACAACACGGTGGACATACGGACCGTCAGGACCGGCCAGAAGACCGACGGCCAGGTGATCGTCGAGGAGGGGCTCAGGGCCGGCGAGAACGTGGTCGTGGAGGGGACCCAGCGGCTCAAGCAGGGCGGCACCGTGGTCGTGAAGCCCTATGCCGAGCCAGCGGCCCCAGACGTTGGACCTCCCGGCGAGACCGGGAAGGAGTAGGCCGCCATGTCGCGGTTCTTCATCAACCGCCCCATCGTGGCCATGGTCATCGCCATCCTCATGGTCATCGTCGGCCTGGTATCGATGTCCGGCCTGCCCATCGCCCAGTTCCCGAACATCGTGCCGCCCGAGATCAGGATCACCGCCAGCTACACGGGCGCCGACGCCCTGACCGTGGAGCAGTCAGTGGCAACGCCCATCGAGCAGCAGCTCTCGGGCGTGGACAACCTGAACTACATGTACTCGGTCAACACGAACAACGGCGACTGCACCATCACGGCCAACTTCGACATCAGGACCGACGCCAACACCGACCAGGTCCTCACCCAGATGCGCCAGAGCCAGGCCGAGTCCCAGCTGCCCGCGGACGTCCGCAACTACGGGGTCACGGTCCAGAAGTCGCTCTCGGCGCCGCTGGTCGTCTTCGCCCTGTACTCCCCCGGGGGGACCTACGACAACGTGTTCCTGGCCAACTACGCCTACATCAACATCAACGACCAGATGACACGGGTCAAGGGCATCGCGAGCGTCACGGTCTTCGGCGCGGGCCGCTACGCCATGCGCCTGTGGATCGACCCCGACCGCCTCGCCAAGCTCAACATCACGGTCCCCGAGGTGGTGAACGCGGTCAATGCCCAGAACACGGTGAATCCCGCGGGAAAGATCGGCGCCGAGCCGGTGCCCCGGGGCCAGGACTTCACCTACGCGGTCAGGGCGCAGGGCAGGCTCGAGAGCGAGGGGGAGTTCGCGAACATCGTGATCCGGGCGAACCCCGACGGGTCCATGGTCCGCCTCAGCGACGTGGCCAGGGTCGAGCTGGGCGCCCAGACGTACAGCATGATGAGCCGCCTGAACGGCAAGCCCTCGGCGGTCCTGGCGGTCTACCAGATGCCGGGGTCCAACGCCATCGAGGCCGCCGACGGCGCCAAGGAACTCATGGCGGAGCTCAAGCAGCACTTCCCGGCCGACCTCGACTACGCGGTGGCCCTGGACACCACCCTGGCGGTCACCGAGGGCATCCACGAGATCTTCGTCACGCTGTGGATCGCCCTGGCGCTCGTCATCGTCGTGGTCTTCGTCTTCCTCCAGGGGTGGCGCGCCACGCTCATACCGCTGCTGGCCGTGCCGGTCTCCCTGGTGGGCACCTTCATGTTCTTCCCGCTGTTCGGCTTCTCCATCAACACGCTCTCGCTCTTCGGGCTCGTGCTCGCCATCGGGCTCGTGGTGGACGACGCCATCGTGGTGGTCGAGGCGGTGGAGCACCACATCGAGAACGGCATGAAGCCCAGGGACGCCACGCTGAAGGCCATGGAGGAGGTGTCCGGGCCCGTGGTGGCCATAGCGCTCATCCTGGCCGCCGTGTTCATCCCCACGGCCTTCATCCCGGGCATCACGGGCAGGCTCTACCAGCAGTTCGCCGTGACCATCGCGGTATCGGTCATCATCTCGGCCTTCAACGCGCTGTCCCTCTCGCCGGCCCTGGCGTCCCTCCTCCTGAGGCCGAAGAAGGAGGCCCGGGGGCCGCTGGGCAGGTTCTTCGCCTGGTTCAACGCCGTCTTCGGCAGGGCCACGGACCGGTACGTGGGCGTGTGCGGCTCGCTCGTCCGCAAGACGGTGCTGAGCCTGGGCCTGCTCGCGGCCATGGTCGTGCTGGCGGGTCTCCTGGGCATGCGCCTGCCCGCCACCTTCCTGCCCGAGGAGGACCAGGGCTACGTGTATGCGGCCATGCAGCTGCCGGACGCGGCCTCGCTCCAGCGCACCGACGCGGCCATGAAGAAGGCCGAGGACCTCATCCTGAAGACCCCGGGCGTGGAGTACTGCACCGCGGTGGCGGGGTACAACCTGGTGAGCGGGGTGGCGAACACGTACAGCGCCTTCTTCTTCGTCACGCTCAAGGACTGGTCCGAGCGGAAGAGGATCGAGGAGTGGTACCGGTTCATCAAGGGCAGGATCACGCTTGAGCTTCTGGGCATGTCCGAGGCCCTGGGCATGGCCTTCTCGCCGCCGGCCATACCCGGCATCGGCACCTCGGGCGGCATCACCTTCATCCTGGAGGACCGGGCCGGCAAGGACATCCCCTTCCTCACCGCGAACGTGGACAGGTTCCTGGAGGCGGCCAAGAAGAGGCCGGAGATCGCGAACGTCACCACCACCTACAAGGCATCCGTGCCGCAGGTCTTCGTGGACGTCGACCGGGACAAGGTCCTCACGCAGGGGGTGAACGTCTCTGACGTCTACAAGACGCTCCAGTGCTTCATGGGAGGGGTGTTCGTGAACTACTTCAACCGCTTCGGCCGCCAGTGGCAGATCTTCCTCCAGGCCGAGGGCGAGTT
>JAKPQL010000141.1 GCA_029547045.1 Deltaproteobacteria bacterium
GGGCGGGAAAGTCCACGCTCATGAAGATCCTGGCCGGCTTCATCGCCAAGACCAGCGGCAGGATCTTCATGGACGGCCGCGAGGTCGACTTCGCCACCCCGGCACAGGCCTCGGCACTGGGCATCGGCATGCTCTACCAGGACCCCTTGGATTTCCCGCCGCTGACGGTCCTGGAGAACTTCATGGCCGGGCAGGCCTCGGCAGGCACGCAGGACAGGCGCACGCACAGGGCGAGGCTCGAGGGCCTGTGTGCGGACCTCGGGTTTGACCTTGACCCCGATGTCCCTGCAGGGCGCCTGACCGTGGGCGAACGCCAGCAGCTCGAGCTGGTCCGGCTGCTTGCCTCGGGAACCCGCGTGCTCATCCTTGACGAGCCCACCACGGGCATATCGGCCCTCCAGAAAGACCTCCTCTTCTCAGGGCTCAAGAGACTCGCCCGTGAAGGCAGGAGCGTCATCCTCGTCTCCCACAAGCTCGAGGACATCGAGGCACTCTGCGACGAGATCACGGTGCTCAGGGAAGGCATGGTGTCCGACACCATGGACCCCCCCTTCGTAACCGGGGAGCTCCTCGCCATGATGTTCGGCGTCGAGCCGGCGCGTGCCATCCGCTCGGGGCACGAACCAGGGGCCCAGACCCTGCACCTCGACGCCGTGACGGCGACGGGGGGGAGGACCGGCCTGAAGGAGTGCACGGTCAACGTGAGCAGGGGCGAGGTGGTGGGCCTCGCAGGGCTCGAGGGAAGCGGCCAGGACGTGTTTCTGCGCATCTCCGCAGGGCTCGTCAGGCCGGCCAGGGGCAGGGTGCACATCTGCAGGAAGGACATGACCGGCAGGGACTACCACGCCTTCAGGGCGCTCGGGGTCGCCTTCCAGCCGGCATCGAGGCTCGAGGAGGGCCTCATCAGGGGGCTCACCGTGACGGAACACTGCGCCCTGGAGGCAGGAGGCGGGACCTTCGGCGTGCAGTGGGACGCCGCCGAGCTCAAGGCCCACGACAGGATACGGGCCTTCCAGGTGACCGGCACCCCCGGGAGCACGG
The DNA here is from genome assembly GCA_029547045.1 of Deltaproteobacteria bacterium. Classification (GTDB taxonomy): domain Bacteria; phylum Desulfobacterota; class Desulfomonilia; order UBA1062; family UBA1062; genus MWEI01. Next base: position 1,042 of record JAKPQL010000141.1, read on the forward strand.
TGGAGTCGCTCTCCGGCGGCAACCA